>JANYFQ010000090.1 GCA_025362615.1 Hymenobacter sp.
GCGGGCCTCCAGGCCCGTGCCGACTACTCGGGGGCATCCGGCCCCCAATCGATGAACGACCCACGTTGCACCACGATGAGCAGCACAACGATTTCGGCCTGGGGTGCGGGCCAGTAGCCGGCCAGTAGCCGGCACGGGCCAGGAGGCCCGCACCAATTGCACAATAGCCGTTACTCAATCAGCAGCTTGTGGACAGCCACGCCGGCACTTGAAGCTACGCGCAGAGTGTAGAGGCCGGGGCGTTCGCGGTGCAGGTCGAGGCCGAAGAACGTGGTGCCGCTGGCCGGGGCCAGCAGCTCGTGCGTCAGCACCACACGGCCCAGGTTGTCGAACACGGTAAGCTGGGTGCCGGGCGCGACGGTGGCAGCCAGCTCCACCCGAAACACGCCGGTGGCGCTGGGGTTAGGTGTCGCCGTCAGGGCCAGCGGGTTGAGGGTGCGGCGGGCCGTGGCCAGGGGCAGCCGGGCGCAGGTTTGGGGGGCTATCTGGTAGAGGCCGCCGGCCCCGGCAGCATCAGTGGTGCCGCCCAGGTAGCCCTGAAACGTCGGGCTGCCAGGGCTGCCAGCGCAGGCGGCGAACGCGGCGGCCGTGTAGGCGGGGCCAGCCTTTTCGAGGTCGTACCAACGCATACCGTCGGGGCTGAACGAAACGCCCCGGTTGCTGCGGCGCGGGTTGCCCGGCTCGGCCTGCCCCATGCTCACGAAGCCCTGGCCAGCAATGGCGGTGAGGCTGGTGCTGTAAAACTTGCCGCGCAGCGTGTCGGCCCCGGCGGGCAGGGGCACGGCGGCCCAGGTCTGACCGTGGTGTTCACCACGGCCCACGGGCCGGCGTTGGGGGCCTGGGCGCGGCCCGGCAGGGCCAAACCAGCGAGGGCAAGGGTAAGTAAAGCGTGTTTCATGCTGGCAAGATACTAAAAATAAAATGCCTTTGTGCCAGCCCGCGACTGGTGCCAAACAATGCTGCCCGCTCGGCGTTGTTCGTCCTCGCTACGGCGAGTGGCCCGAATTATTTTTTGGCCTTCTCCGATGAAATCCCTTCGTCTGCGGCCTGCTTTGCCGGCCTGCTAAAACTAGCGAAAAAGCAAGCCAAAAGCCGCTTGTTTTCCCAGTAAGTTTTCCACAATTTTGTCGCCCCCAAAGCGGCAACCGCAGCAAAGTCGGGCGGGGCTGTTGAAACCCTGCCCTTCGTCCGGGCGCTTACTTTTCGTCTCACATTGCTCATGCTCAAGGATTTTCGCACGGTTTGGGCCGGCTGCCTCCGCAGCATTTCTGCCGAAATCGGTGAGCAGAGCTTTCAGACGTGGTTCCGGCCCATCGAGCCGGTGAGCCTGGAGGGCAACGCCCTTACGGTGCAGGTGCCGAGCTACTATTTCTACGAGTTTCTCGAAGAGCATTACGTGGACGAGTTGCGCCGTGCCATCTACCAGGAGTTGGGAGCCGAGGGCAGCCTCGAATACAACGTGGTGATGGATAGGGGCAACGAGCAGGCCCAGCCCAAAACCGTGCATTTGCCGCCGGCCCGCAAAACGGCCCCCGGCGAGCCGGGCACCGCCCCGCCGCCGGCCCGCAGCTCCAATGCCGCGCCCAGTGCCCCGGCCCTCAACCCGTATTCGGGCCAGGCCCGCGCCGCCCAGCCGCGCTACTCGGCCTCGGCCGACGTGGCCGCCAGCCGGGGCAAAGCCGCCGTGGCCGCCGCCAACACCGCCGAGCTGCGCAACCCCTTCGACTACGTGCGGACCCTGGCCCAGCGCCCGGCCTCGCAGCTCAACGCGGCCTACACCTTCGATAACTACATTGAGGGTGGCTGCAACCGCCTCGCCCGCTCGGCGGGCGTGGCCGTGGCCAACAAGTCGGGCACCACCAGCTTCAACCCGCTCATGATTTACGGCGGCGTGGGCCTGGGCAAAACCCACCTCGTGCAGGCCATCGGCAACCACATCCAGGCCAGCTCGCCCGAGAAAACGGTGATTTACGTGTCGGCCGAAAAATTCACCAACCAGTTCATCGAGAGCATCAAGCTGGGCAAAATCGAAGACTTCGGCAGCTTCTACCTGCAAGCCGACGCGCTGATTTTGGACGACGTGCAGTTTTTGGCCAACAAGGACAAAACCCAGGAGATGTTCTTCCACATCTTCAACCACTTGCACCAGTCGGGCAAGCAAATCGTCCTTACCTCCGACCGCCCGCCCAAAGACCTGAAGGGCCTCGAAGACCGCCTGCTCTCGCGCTTCAAGTGGGGCCTGACGGCCGATGTGCAAAGCCCCGACTTTGAAACCCGCGTCGCCATCATCCACAACAAAATGGAGCAGGACGGCATCGACCTGCCGCCCAACCACGTCATCGACTACCTGGCCAACTCCGTCCATACCAACGTGCGCGAGCTGGAGGGCGTAATTGCCTCATTGGTAGCGCAAAGCAGCCTCTCGCGCCGCGAAATCGACCTCGAAATGGTGAAGCAGGCCCTGCGCCACATCATCGAGGAAGTGGAGGCCGAAGTAAACCTCGACTTCATCCAGAAAACCGTGGCCGCCTACTTCGGCACCACGGTGGAGCTGCTCAAGGACAAAACCCGTAAGAAAGAAGTGGTTACGGCCCGGCAGGTGGCCATGTATTTCGCCAAGCACCACACCGCCCACACCCTCAAAACCATCGGTTTTCACTTCGGGGGCCGCGACCACACCACCGTCATGCACTCGGTGCAAACGGTGTCCGATTTGGTCGATTCGGACCGCAAGTTCCGCGAGCAAGTGGAGGAATTGCGGAAGAAATTCGGCCCGAAGTAGGACGGACGTACCGCGAAACTCCGTTTCGCGACGAGCACCGCGCGTGGCTCGCGTGAGCGGCCCGTGCTTATATTTGGTAAAACAACCGCCGTTTTATGGAAGCCATTGCCGTCGAAATCACCGACTACGAACTAGAGCGCGGAAAGCCTATGCCCAGCGAAAACCACAGTGCCGTTCAACTCAACCTAGGGGCTGAGTTGAAAACCCGCTACCGCGACCAATTTCGCTTCATGTCGGAACTGAATATTGAGGTGGACGGGCGGGTGCTGGTGCCGGATGTTTGCATCCTGCCGCCCATGTCGCTCGACATGAGAAACGACCACATTGTGGCCCGAAGAATCCCGCTCACCACCATCGAAATTTTGTCGCCCTCGCAAGCGCTCGATTTTTTGGTGGAAAAAACCAACACCTACTTTGCCGCCGGCGTTAAATCGTGTTGGATTGTGTTGCCCAAGCTGCTTGGCATCATGATTTTTTCGGCCCCCGACCAGTACGAGTTTTTTCATCACGGCCCCGACCAAACCCTGACCGACCCGGTCACAGGCATTGCGTTGCCATTGGGGCCAATTTTCGAGTAGGGTTCCGGCGGGCTTACGCCTCGCGCAGCGTCACGCCGTGCTGCTGGGCAAACTTGCGTAGCTGTTCGCGGAAGCGGAGTTTGCGCCGCGTCCCCTTTACCTGGTTGAGCTTGAAGGCGAAGATTTCGCCGCTCCGTTGCCGCACCCGCAATACGGTGGCTTCGAGTTCGATGGCCGCCATTTGCTCGGCCGGCAGCACCTGCTTGGCCCGGAACAAGCCCGATTTGAACACGAGGTAGCCGGGCGTAAACTCCAGGTAGCTCTGCGTGCCGAGCAGGGGCGAATTGTCAATCAGCACGTAGCCCAAAAAGCTCAGCGACAGCGCCAAAAACACCCAATGCACGAAGTGAAACGAGTGCTCGCCCACATCGGCCCACCGCGCAAACAGCACGTAAGCCAGCGTGAGCAACCCCAGCCCCACCTGCCACCAGAACGATACGCGCGACGTGTTGGCCGGCCGAAGAAGAATGCGATTGGAAGGGGTAACGCTGGGCATGGTGCGAAATTAGGGCCGGTAGCGGGGTTTTTGGTTTTTGGTAGCTGGTTTTTCGTTTGAGATGGCTGGCGACAAGCCGCTTTGGCAACTGCAACCGGCTAGCATACAATGCAAAAGCGCCGTCAGCCATTCGGCCAGCGGCGCTCTTCACTTGGCCGGGTTCGTTGTCAAAATCCAACAACGAAAACCAGCCACCAAAAACCAAAAACCTAGCCTACAAACTTCGCCTCCAGCGTCATTTCGGGCACGGCACCCAGTGCCCGCGAGATGGGGCAGTTGGCTTTGGCATCCTCGGCGTGCTTCTGAAAATCTTCGGCGTTGATGTTACCGCCGCTCACCTTGCCTTCGGTGCTGACGTGGATGCGCTCAATGACGGGGTGGCCGTCGTTGGGGTTCATCGTTACGGTACTGGTGGTGGTGATGGTATCGATGGTGTGGCCGTGCTTGGTGAGCACGCTGGTCAGGTACATGGTGTAGCAGGCGGCGTGGGCCGCGCCGATGAGTTCTTCGGGGTTGGTGCCCTTTTCGCCCATGAACCGGGTGCCGACCGAATACGGGGCATCAATGATGCCGCTCTGGGTGCTGATGGTGCCGTGACCCTTGATGTCGCCGGTCCAAACGGCTTTTCCGTGTTGATTAACCATGGTGATGCAGTTTTTTTGAAGGGGTTGAATGGATTGTCGGATGCAAAATTAGCGAGCCGATTGGCAGCGGCGGCCACGACTCGGGCGAAGGCACGCCCTGCCTCGGCCGGTGTACCTTCGCGGCCCGGCCAACGGTGAATTCCTTGTTTCTTATTTTCAAGGACTGAACCACGAAGCCATCAGAACGACACTGCGCCCACTGCGTTTTTTGCCACTGCGCCCACTGCGGGACAGCTGGCAGAACATCTAACAAGCAACGAGAAACAAGCAACAAGAAACCCAAAAAATGGCCATCCGCGCCGCCCTTGCCCGCCCCCTGGCCGCCTACGTGGCCGCCCGCTACCGCCGCTGGCAACGCGACCCTGTGGGCACCCAGCACCGACTTCTTAAAACCCTGACGGCCACGGCTGCCGCCACCGCCTTCGGCCGCGC
>JANYFQ010000105.1 GCA_025362615.1 Hymenobacter sp.
AGCGTGGTGCCTCCGAAGCCAACCGTGCCGTGGAAAATGCCGGCCAGGTACACGTTGCCGGCGGCATCGGGGGCCGTGGCATATACAGAATAGCTTGTGGCCCCGCCGCTGCTTTTGTTGCTGCCGAGGGCGGCGGCCGTTTGCCAGGCCGGGGCCTGCGCCTGCGCCTGACCCGTAGCCAGCAACCAGACAGGCAAGAAAAAAAGGACCGCCAACCGGGTCAGGCGGCGCGAAAAACGGGGTGAAAAGCGCGTTTTCATTTCGAAGAATGCTGCAATCTCCAACCATTCGGAAATATGCCGTAAAGGTCCTGTGAAATTTGCCTGTCCGCAATACCTAGCAGTAGGTATTTTACACGCCAAGCAACAGCCTTGGTTTCACAGCCCGTGGTCGAGGGCGAAGCGCACCAACTCGAGGGGCCGGTGCAGGCCCAGCTTCTGGAGCAGGTTGCGGCGGTGGGTGCTCACGGTGAACTCCGAGAGCGAGAGCCGGGCCGCGATGGTGCGGGTCGAGCACCCTTCGCGCACGAGGCCGATGATTTCGCGCTCGCGGGTTGTGAGTTGCCGGAGTTGGAGCAGAATGGTGGCGGCGGCCGACGAGGGCAAGGCCGGCGCCTGGCGCTCCGAAAACACTTGCCCGCCCGCGTACACCGTGCGAATGGCGGCCAGTAGCTCGTCGGCCTCGGCGCTTTTGTTGAGGAAGCCGCTGGCCCCGGCCGCCGCTGCCTGGGCCACGAGTTCGGGCGAAGTCGCACTGCTGAAGACCAGCACCCGCAACGCGGGCCAGGTGTGCCGCAGATGGGGCAGCAGGGCCAGGCCGTCGAGGGGCGGGGGCAGGTGCAGGTCGAGCAGCAACACGTCGGCGGCCGGGGCGGGCTGCGCGTTGAGGAACGCCAGCAGGGCCGGGCCGGCGGCAAAGGTGGCGACCACGCTCAAGTCGGGCTCTTGGTCGAAGAGGGTACGCAGGCCCTGGTTGAGGGCGGGGTGGTCGTCGAGGAGCAGGATGCGGCAGGCGGGCATGGGGTACGCTGGTTGGAAAAATGGCGTGAACGGGGCAACTAAGCAGCTGATGTTACGCAGGCTGTTTTTTGTTGCTTGTTTGGCGTTTTTGAGCGGTTTTTGGGGCACGAACGCAACAAGAAACGAGAAACAACTGAAACACAAGACACCCAAACTACCCACGTAACAGCAGTAAGCAGTATCGCATAAACAAGCGCACAATGTACTGTTTACGTACTACTTGTTATCAAATAAAAAGCCAACAGCTACCAGCTAATGGCTCACTACTCATACCGGCAATGCCACCGTGACGGCAGTGCCCTGGCCCGGCTGGCTCTGCACCATGGCCCGGCCGCGCAGGTACCGCACGCGGGCTTGTAGGCCGCGCAGGCCCGAGCCGTTGGCGGCCGGGGCCTGCGGGTCGAAGCCCCGGCCGTCGTCGGTCACGGTTAGCAGCAAGCTCAGGGGCAGGCGGCGGATGGCAACGGCAATCGTGCGGGCCTGGGCGTGGCGCAGGGCATTGTGGAGCAACTCGGCCACGAGGCGGTAGGCCGCTTCTTGCAGCGGCGGGGGCAGGGCGGCAGTAGCCGGGTCGCAGGTGTAGTTGATTTGCGGGCCGTCGTCGTCCAGGCCCAGGGCCTGAACGAGCAGCCCAATGGCCTGGGGCAGGGGCAGCGGCTGGCCGGGTGGCGGCGGTTGCAGCACCTGGCTCAGGGCGCGCACCTCGCGGCGCAGTTGGTGCAGCAGGGCCTCGGTGCGGCGGTGGGCTTCTTGCAGCAGGGGCGCGGCCTGCGCCAGCTCCTGACGCACCAGCCGGCCCTGCCACGCCAGGTGCAGAGCCGTGAGGCCGGGGGCCAGGGAATCGTGCAACTCGCGGGCCAGGGCCTCACGCTCGGCATCCTGGGCCTGAATGAGGCGCTGGGCGGCGGCTTCGCGTTCGTGCAGTTGGCGCAGGCGCAGGCGGGCGTTTTGGCGGTAAGCGTGGCGGAAGCGCCCGGTAAGCAGCACACTCAGCACCCCTAGCTCCAGTACCAGGCCCCAGGCCAGGGCGTTGGGCTCCATGAGGTGCAGCGTGGTCAGGCCCGAGCGGTTGGGCAAAAACTGCACGGCCCCCAGAAAGAAAAACGCATACGCCAGCGCGTAGAGTCCGGCCAGGCGCCGCTGGGGCGGGCGGCCCCGCAGCCCCACCACCGTCAGAACGCCCGCCCCAGTCAGCAGCAAGGCCCACAGCAACGCCTCGCGGCTGCCGTTGAGCAGGGCCAGCCAGCCCGGCCCGGCCCGCAACGCCGGGCCGCAGGCCAGCGGGTAAAGCAAGGCCAGCGCCCCGGCCGCGCCGCTCAGGGCGGCGCACCCGCGGTGCAAGCGCGGCCAGCCCGCCCGCAGGTGCAGGAACAGGGCCATCACCTGCAGGCCGGCGGCCAGGGCCAGCAGCAGCAGCGTGAACTGCCCCAGGGCGCAGCCCAGCGCGTAAGGCCCCGGCGGCAGCAGCAGGGCCGTCAGCAGGTCTTCGGCCAGCAAAAACCAGGCAGCAAACACCACGTAGGCCGCGTACCAGAGGTAAATGCGGTCGTGCAGAAACGCCCACAGCATGAGGCTAAACAAGGCGCTGGCCAGGTACAGGCCCAGCAGCCAGGCCCAGTGCGAATCGGCGGAGTAGTGGATTTCGTAGCTCAAAAAATCTTCGACGGTGGTGAGGTCGGTGGGCAGGTACACGGCCCCCGAATGGTCCTCGACCCACAGGTACACCACGGCCGTGTCGTGAGCAGCTATCCAAAAGGGCAGGCAACTGGCCCGTGCCGGAAAAGGCCGCTGGCTGGCCACCTGCTGGCCGCTGGTGCTGGCCACGCGCCGGGGCTGGCCCCGCCCACCGGCCTGCACGTAAAGTGCGGCGCTGTCCAGGTGCTCGTACACGCTCCATACGCAGCGGGTGCGCCGGGGCAGGGTGTTCACGAGCGTGGCCCGCAGCCACACGCGGGTTTGGGTGTAGCCCAATTGCAGCACCTTCCCCGGCGGCACCCGCCGAAAGCGCCCCCTTGCCCACGCCCGCGCCGCCTCGCTGCCGGTAGCGGCAAGGGTACCCAGGTCGCGCCAGTAAGCGAAGTAATGGTTCCAGGGGCCCTCGTTGCTGGCCTTTAGAAACAACGTATCGCCGCCGCCCGGTGCCGCCCAGGCCGGCACACCTTTTAGCCCGAGCACCAGCGCCCAGCCAAGTAGCAAGAAATAGTGCATCCAAGGATTCATCGTCCCGCAAACATAGCACCCGATTACGCCATAACGATAAACAACATTTGTTTACACTTTTATTTTTCTGAAACACTGTAATTTAGCTGACGACGAGCGGCACAACAGCTTGTTCATCAGCACTGCTACTGCATTACCAATGCCAAGCGCTGGCATCGAGGGCCGCCAGCAGGCGCGGCAGGGCCTCCACAACGGGGAGCGGGGGGAAGGGCGGGAGCGGGAAGGGCGGCATGGGCGGGCAAAGGTCGGGCGGGGCGGGGCAGGGGCAGCCGGCCGGCCCCGTAGCTTTGCCGGCATGGAAATGCCCACTTACCTGCCCATTACCTCCGACTACGGCTTCAAGGTCACGTTCGGCAACCAGCGCGACACGCTGTTTTTGCGCCGGGCCTTGCAGGCGCTCATCCAAAGCGAAACGCCCATCCGGGAAGTGACCTTCGAGCCGACGGCCTTCGAGGGCCTCACGGCCGAGCGCCGGGGCGGAGTGCTGGACTTGAGCTGCGTGGACGAGCGCGGCCGGCACTTCATCGTGGAGATGCAGGTGGCGTACGCGCCGCAGTTCTTGCAGCGGCTCAAGTTTTATGCCCTGCACAAGCTCGAGTCGTTGGTGCGGCGCGGGCCGTTTTCGTGGGCCACGCTGCCGCCCATTTACTGCGTGGCCCTGCTCAGCCGCAGCATCCTGCCCGGCCCCGATTACCACACCGTGGCTAACTTGCGTAAGGCCAGCGGCGAACTAATCGATGACCAACTCACCTTCGTGCTCGTGGAGCTGGACAAGTTCGAGCTGCCCCTTGCTGCCCCGCCCACCGACCTCGACAAACTTATTTTCACCATGCAAAACGTAAACGAAGAACCCCGCGAGCTGGCTTCGGAACCCGATTTCTGGCAGGAACCCTGGCTGCGGCAGGCCCTCGACCAACTCAGCATCCGCAACATGACGCGGGCGCAGTACGACGAGTACCTCTTCCTGCAAATGCAGCGCATGGACGAACTGACCGCCGAAGAGGAGCGCCAGAAAACCATTGCCGCACGCGAACAGGCCCAAGCCGAAACCCAGCAGGCCCAGGCCGAGCGCGAGCAGGCCCAGGCCGAAACCCAGCAGGCCCAAGCCGAGCGCGACATGGCCGAGAACCGCCTGAAAACGACCGTTCGCAACTTGCTGCGCTCTGGTCGCTTCACCGTCGAGGAAGTGGCCGAGCTAAGCGGTAGCACCTTGGAACAGGTGCAGCGCTGGCAAGCCGAGGCGTAACCCTTCGGGCCGGGGCGGGCCGCCCCGGCCGCAAAGCAGGCGGCCTGCCCGGCCCCCGCCGTACCTTTGCAACCACCGCCACCCGCTGGCGGTTGTGCCCCGGCGAGCCACCTGCCCGCCCCTCATTTTGTTCTTAACCTGCCCTTCGCCATGTCCGCCGTTTCCATTTACGCCGAAGCCTCGCCCAACCCCGAGAGCATGAAGTTCGTCCTCAACTCCAACCTGCTGGTGGACGGGGTGAGCGTCGATTACCCCACCCTCGAAGCCGCCGCCAACTCGCCGCTGGCCCAGGAATTGTTTGGTTTTGATTACGTAGGCCGCGTTTTTATCGCCCAAAACTTCGTCACCGTCACCAAAAACCAACCCGAGCTGACCTGGACGCAACTCATCCCCGAGCTGCGCCAGTTCCTCAAAAGCTACGTCGAAGCCGGCGGCCCGCTCTTCCTCATCGACCCCGCCGCCGAGCAAAAAGCTGCCCAGGCCGCCAGCGCCGGCGACCCCACCCAGCAAGAAGGCCAGATTGCCCAAAAAGTCATCGACCTGCTCGACAACTACGTGCGCCCCGCCGTGGAGCAAGACGGCGGCAACATCACCTTCAAAAGCTACCACGAAGGCGTCGTCACCGTCAACCTGCAAGGCTCCTGCTCGGGCTGCCCCTCGGCCACGGTCACGCTCAAGTCGGGCATCGAAAACCTGCTCAAGCGCATGGTGCCGGAGGTGCAAAGCGTCGTCGCCGAAGGTATTTTGGTGTAAGGTTGAGAAATGAGACGGTGGGAAGTGGGATTGAAGAATGTTCACCCCATAATTTCTCACTTCCCACCGTCTCACCTCTCACTTCCCATCTGCGACTTCACCGTAAAATTCCGCGCCAGCGTGAAGCCGAAGTAAATGTCGCCGCTGAAAAACCGGCCCGTCGTCTGGGGCACAAACTGCGACTCCACCATGCTCTGGGCGTTGGAAAACAGCAGTTGGAAGACGTGGCCGCCGGTTTCGATGTCCACGCCCAGGCCCAGGGCGTTGCGGAAATTATCGGCTGTGTGGCCGGGCATTAGGTAGAGATAATCGGCCGTGAGGGCCACGCGCTTGCTCAGTTTTTGGCGCAGGCCGCCGCCCAGGGCGTACACGTCGTTTTGCCCGTCGGGTGCGTTCACGTAATTGCGGTGAATGAGCGTCGGCATGAGCTGCACCGACAGGTTGGGGCTGAATTTGCGGGCCAGCAGCGCCTGGTAAGTGTAGCTCACCCGCGAGGCCGTGCTGCGCTCGGCCCCTGCCGCTGCCGCCCCAAACTTGACCGTTGTGATGGTCGGCGCGGCCAGCAGCGTCAGCGACACCGGCATGGCCCCCGCGCCGCTGCTCTGCTGCAAAGCCCGGTATTTCACAAACCCATCAAAGGTTTTACCAATGCTGCTGCGGCCCACGCCCACGGCCAGCCGGTCGGTCAGCCCGTACTCAAACCCCAGCCGCAGCGCCGCCTGGTCGAGGCCAAAAAACTCGTAGGCTCCGCTGTTGAGCGCCCCAAACCGGTGCTGCACCAGGAAAATAAGCGTACCGGGGCCGGCCGTTTCCACCGAGTGGGCGTTCACAATATGGGTGCCTTTGAAGGTGGCCGTCACGACTTCGCGCGGGG
>JANYFQ010000115.1 GCA_025362615.1 Hymenobacter sp.
CAGGAATTCGGGGGGTGAGGCTGCGCCCGAGCGGGCATCCATGCGCTGCCAGAATGCTACGGCCCCGTCGGGATTGTACCCGGCCAGGGCCATAAAAATCAGGCCCAGGTGGTCGGCTTCCGATTCCTGGTTGCGACCGTATTTCAACAAGCCCACCTGCGAACCCACGCCAAAGGCCTGCAAGGCCAACTGCTGCGTGGCCGGCGCATTATTAGCCAGCGCCACCGATAGCGCCTGGCCGCCGTATTGCTGCAACAGGCCCTGGCTCATGCGCTCATTGCCGTGCTTGGCCACGGCGTGGGCAATTTCGTGGCCCAGGACCACGGCCAGGCCGTTATCGTCCTGCGTGATGGGCAGGATGCCGGTGTACACGGCCACTTTGCCGCCGGGCATGCACCAGGCATTTTCCTGCTTGTCCTGAATCACGTTGAACTCCCACTGGTAGCCAGCCAGCTGATTGGAGGCATTTTGTTGGCGAAAATAGGTTTCCACAGCCTGCTGAATGCGCTGGCCCACGCGCCGCGTTTGGGCCACCTGCTCGGAGTTGGTGGAAAGCGGGCCTTTGGCCACAACCTCACGGTACTGGGTGGTAGCCAGCGAGTTCACTTCGCTGTCGCTGACGAGGTTGAGCTGGCTGCGGCCCGTGATGGGCACCGTGGCACAGGAGGCCAGCAGGGCCAGGCCGGCCACGAGCGTTACTTTTTTGAGCATGGGAGGGAGGAGAAAAATGGGAACAAGCACGCGCTTTTCAGGAACCCGCTGCGGACCCGCGGGCGGGCCGCCGTTGCGGCCTATACGGAGGCAGGGCGGGGTAAAGTTTTGGCCTCGTACCAATACCGGACCGGAAAAACGCGCCGCCCAATGGCCGCAAGCCACCGGGGAGCCGTAGTTTTGACCCATATACGACCCGCCCCTCCCGTCGCCATGAAAATCATCTGCATCGGCCGCAACTACGCCGACCACATTGCCGAGCTGCACAACGAGGTGCCCGCCGCGCCCGTCATCTTTATGAAGCCCGAAACGGCGCTGCTGCAACGCGGCCAGCCGTTTTTCATCCCCGAATTTTCGCAGGACATTCACCACGAAATCGAGCTGGTGCTGCGCGTGAGCAAGAACGGCCGCCACATCGACGAGTCGTTTGCCCACACTTATTTCGATGCCATCGGCCTCGGACTCGACGTTACGGCCCGCGACCTGCAAAGCGAATTGAAAAAAAAAGGCCTGCCCTGGGAGCTGGCCAAAGCCTTCGACGGCTCGGCCCCGATTTCGCCCACCTTCCGGCCCGTGGCCGAGTTTGCCGACCTGGCCAACATCAACTTCCACCTCGACGTGAACGGCGAAACCCGCCAAACCGGCAACTCCGGCCTCATGCTGCACCCGTTCGCCAACATCATCAGCTTCGTGTCGAAATACATTTCGCTGAAAATGGGCGACCTGATTTTCACCGGTACGCCCGCCGGCGTGGGGCCGGTGCGGGTGGGCGACCAGCTGACCGGCTACCTGGAAGGGGAGAAGCTGCTGGAGCTGGGGGTGCGGTAGCGACGCATAATTGCGTCTGGCGTTCGCCCTGTTATTCGGCCCTCGCCTGACGTTAGACGCAAGGATGCGGCATGATTTGGGAATGAGGGTGTGGCGGCGCATCCTTGCGTCTGACGGTCGCTCCGTCATTCGGCTCTCGCCTAACGTTAGACGCAAGGATGCGTCTTTACACCCCGTTTATTGAATAAATCAGCAAAATTAAAAGAAGTGTTATTGTGCAAAAGGGAAAGTTGATTGTGCGGTTGATGGTAAGTGTGTTTTTGGTGCTGCTGGCGTGGCGGGTAGGCGGGCAGGAAGCCGACTCGTCGGACCACGACCACGCCCCCGGCGAGCTGCTGAAAAACGGGCGGCCCAGTGTGGCCCCCGGCTACTTCATGTTTCCGATTGCGCCGGGGCAGCCGGGGTTTCTGGCCGGGAGCATGGGCGAGCTGCGCCCCAACCACTTCCACGGCGGCCTCGACATTAAGACCGGCGGCGGGGTGAATCAGCCCGTGTACGCCGCCGCCGACGGCTACGTGTCGCGGATGAAGCAGTCCTCGTTCGGCTACGGCAACGTGCTCTACCTCACCCACCCCAACGGCCTGACCACCGTGTACGGCCACCTCAACGAGTTCCGGGGCGCGGTGGCGGCCGAGCTGCTGCGCCGGCAGTACGACAAGCAGAGCTACGAGCTGGAAGCTTTCTTCGAGCCGGGCCAATTTCCGGTGAAGAAGGGCGAGGTGGTGGCCCTGAGCGGCAACACCGGCGGCTCGGCCGGCCCGCACCTGCACTGGGAGGTGCGCGATGCCCAGGACCGGCAGTACAACCCGCTGCAATGGGGCGGCTTCCCCGAAATTCAGGACCACGTAGCCCCCACCTTGCAGACGTTTGCGCTGGAGCCGCTGTCGATTGAGGCGCGGGTGCAGCGGGTGTTTGCCAAGGCGCTGTTCGCGCCTAAAATTCAACCGGGGCCGGGCGTGGCCACCACCTGGGCCGATACCATCAGCTGTTTCGGCACGGTGGGGCTGCTGGTGCAGGGCTTCGACAGGTTCGATAATGCCTGGAACCGCAACGGCATTCAGCGGGTGACGATGACGGTGAACGGGCAGCCGTATTATCAGCACACCATCGACGCGATTCCCTTCCCCACGGGCACCCGGCAGGTGAGCAACTTCGTTGATTTCCTGTACCAGAATACCCAGGGCCGCACCCTGCAAAAGCTGTGGGTGGACGACGGCAACGACCTGCCGATGTACGCCACCACTGGCCCCGGCAAAGGCCGCCTGACCGTGGAAGCCGGCAAAACCTACGCCATCGACATCACCCTGGCCGATTCCTACAACAACCAGACCCCCCTGCACCTGGTGCTGCGTGGCGAAC
>JANYFQ010000116.1 GCA_025362615.1 Hymenobacter sp.
GTCGCCCACCGGGAAGAAGCCGATGGACGTGACCCCCGTGCCCGGCGAGAGGGCGAAGGAGTTGATGAGGTTGTTGACCTTCTTCTCGTACACCGTCGTTTCGAGCAGGATTTTATTGTCCAGAAACGACAGGTCGAGGCCGCCCTCCAGCTCCGAGGCGGTTTCGGGAGCGATGTTCGGGTTGCCCAGCGTCACGCTCTGAATATAACCGTTGGCCCCGCCCGTGGCCGCGCCCACCAGCGGAAAGTAGCTGGCTCCGAATCCCGGCAGGCCACCGGTCTGGCCGTAGGCCACGCGCAGCTTGGCCTGGCTCACCTGCTCGATGCCCCAGAACCCAAACTTGGCCAGGTTCACGGCCAGCGAGGCTTTCGGAAAAGCGTAGAGCTTGGTCACGTCGGCGTTCAGCGTTGATTTGTCGAAGCGAATACCGGCCGTGGCCACCACTTGGTCGCGGAAGTTGAGCTCCTGCTGGGCCACGTAGCCCACGTCGGTCGAGCGGCGCTGGAAGCTGTTCTGGGTTTGAATGGCGGCCACCTCCGGGGTGGGTGGGCCGGGCACGAGGCCCAGGCCCTGGCTGTAGGAGAGGCGCGAATCGGTGGAAAGGCGCACGGCCCCCACCTGCGAGGTCAGGCTCAGCCCGCCGCCAAGCAGCTTCCAGTCATAAATCAGGAAGCCTTGCAGGTTGGTGTTGAAGTAGTTGTTGCGCGAGAGCCGCACTGCGCCGGGGTTGGCCAGGTCTTGCTGCGACTGCAGGTCCGACGGCAAAAACAGCGTGGCGTTGGTGGCGGCAAAGTCCAGGCCGCCCTGGGCCGCAAAGCGCAGGGAGGTATTGTCCGTGTCGATAATCCGCACCGTAGCCGTGGCCGCCTGCACAAAGCGGTTCGTCTTCTCCTCGTTGATGGAGCGCTCCAGCACGGCCAGGGGGTTTTCGGGGGTGTAAGGGGCCGACGAGGGGAACAAGCCCGTGACCGGGTCTTTGTGCAAATCGACGTAGTTTGGCAGGTAAGGCAGGTTGTAAGACACCGAGATGCCGTTGTTGTCGTTGCCAAAATAGCCCCGGCGGTTGCCCGACCGGATGTAGTTGGAACTCACCGAGAGGTCAATCAGCTTGCCGATTTTCTGGTCGAGGTTGGCGCGCACGGAGCTGCGCTCGAAATCGGTTTTTTTCACGATGCCGTCTTCCTTGGCCGTTGAGGCCGACACGTAAAAGCGGGTGCGGTCGGTGCCGCCCGACACGGTCACGGCCGAGTTGCGCAGAAAGCCCCGATTGCCGTACACTTCCTTTTCATAGTCGAAGATTTTGCCGCTGGCCGTGGCCGCGGCGAGGGCCGCTTTTTCGCGGGCAGCGCGGCCACCGGTGTAGAAATAGTCGATTTTCTTGTCCGTCCAGCCTTCCACGCCAATCAGGCGCGAGGCCTCGGCGTAGCCCAGGTCCTGGTTGAACGAAACGCGGGTTTCGCCGGCCGCGCCGCGCTTGGTCTTGATGAGGATAACCCCGGCGTTGGCGCGGGTGCCGTAGATGGCGGCGGCGCTGGGCCCTTTGAGCACCTCGATGCTCTCGATGTCGTTCGGGTTCAGGTCCGACAGGCGGTTGATGCCGCCGTCCTGCGTGGTGCGGGTGGTGCCGCCCGAAGCGCCCGAGAACGAAGCCGAGCCGGCCCCGTTGCCCACCTACTCGTTGTTGGCGTACACGCCGTCAATCACGTAGAGGGGCTGCGACGCGCCGGCGATGGTGGAAATGCCGCGCAGCTGCACCGATATGCCCCCGCCGGGAGCCCCGCTGTTGCTGGAGATGTTGGCCCCGGCAATCTTGCCGCTCATGGCCGCGTCCACCGTTACCTGGCGGGTACTGCCGGTGAGTTCCTTGGCCGAAATCGTGGCGATGGAGTTGGCCAGGTTAGAGCGCTTCACGTTCGAAGCCAGCCCGTTGACCACCACTTCGTCGAGCTGCCGGGTGTCCACGGCCAGCGCCACTTCGAAGGTGGTGGCTCCGGTCAGCTCGCGCTCCTGCGAGGCGTAGCCCACAAAGCTGAACGTGAGCCGGGTGGCCGTGGCGGGC
>JANYFQ010000141.1 GCA_025362615.1 Hymenobacter sp.
AATTTTCAAACCGCGAAGCGGTGGCACCTATCAGGGGTGGGAGGTGTCACCGCTTCGCGGTTTTGGGCTGATTTTCATGTCGTTACTACCAACATATCACCGCTTCGCGGTTGGCAAATTTCACCGAGTGCGTAAGTCCTATTTCAATGGAAGTGGTACCGCGAAGGCCCGTCTTTCGCAGCATCCGAACTCCGTGCGAAACACCCCGCCCGTACTTTTGCCTCATGCCCGAAGCCCCCGCCGACGATACCTTCCTGCGCCGCCTCAGCCCGGCGCGGCTGGTGCTGCCGGTGCTGCTGGGGCTGGCCGTGGTGGGGTTCCTGTTCTGGCGCAGCTTCACCAAAGAGGGTTTCACGGCCGCCGAGCTGGGCAAGCTCCTCCACGCCGACTGGCACTGGCTGCTCGTCACGCTGCTCGTGCTGGTGGCCCGCGATGCGGGCTACGTGTATCGTATCCGCCACATCACGGGCAAGGTGCTCAGCTACCGGCAGGCGCTGGACGTGATAATGATTTGGGAGTTTGCCTCGTGCGTGCTGCCCTCGGGGCAGGGCGGCACGGGCGCGGCCCCGTTTATTCTGCACAAAGAAGGTATTCCGCTGGGCAAAGCCCTGGCCTGCGTGATGGTGACGGCCCTGCTCGACAACCTGTACTACGTGCTCATGGTGCCGGTCGTCGTCGTGTTCGCCTACCACCAGTTTTACCCCACCGAGGCGCTGCAAACCGGCTTTATTGCCACGCTCAAAGTCGCGTTTGGGGTTAGCTATTTTTTCGTGACGGTGTACGCCGGGCTGATGATGTACGCCATTTTCGTCAATCCACGCGCGGTGCGGCGGTTGCTGGTGCGGCTGTTTTCGCTACGCGTGCTACGCAAGTTCCGGGGCACCGCCTACCGCCACGGGCAGGATTTGGTGACGGCCTCGGCCCAGCTACGCGGCAGCGGCTGGGGATACTGGGCCAGGGCCGCCGGCAGCACGGCCTTCGTCTGGACGGCCCGCTACGCCATCATCGGCTGCCTCATCGCGGCCTTCGTGGTCATGGACGTGCCCACGTTTTTGTCCATCTTCGCCCGCAACATTACTTACAAAGTCATTCTGCTGGTGGCCATTACGCCCGGCGGCGCGGGCATTGCCGAGGGCGCGTTTCCGGCGTTTTTCGGTAAGTTCATCGGCACCGCCACGCTTACCAGTTTCCTGGTGCTGCTCTACCGGGTCGTCACGTTTTACCTCTATCTGGCGCTGGGCACGTTTTTCCTGCCCCGCTGGGTGGCGCGGGTGTTCGGGGCCGCACCCGCCCAGCCCACAACCCCAACTACCGCCGCTGATTAAACACAAAAATCCCCGCGTCAGCAAGTGACGCGGGGATTTTAAGTAGATTCCGGTTCAGACAAAACCGTTCGTCAGACTATTCGGCTTCCAGCATCAGCTTGGCTCCGGTGGTGCCCACGAGCGTGAGCTTCTTTTCGGTCAGGGTTTCGACGGTGAAGGTGTTTGATTGCGTACCGCCATCGGGTGTCATGGTCAGGGTTTTACCCGCTTGGTCGAACATAAACTTGCCTTGCTGCGACGAGGTAGCGCCCGTCATCGTGTAGGTGTTGTTGGCGTAAATGTGCAGGGTTTCGTCTTCCTGGGCAGCGGTTTGCTGTACTTTATCGCCGGCAGCATCGGTTTGTTTGGCGGTTTTCCACACTTTGCTGCTGGAGCCGTAGAGCATATTCACGCCTTCAACTTTCCCTTTGTCGTTGCCGCAGGCGGCCAGGAGCAGCGTGGCGAATACGACGAGCAACAACGAGAGCGAACGGGCGACGAGTGGTAATTTTTTCATGGGTTTGGCAACGAAAAGGGTAAGGTTTGACTGCGGCCCCAAGCCCTGTGCTTGAGTTTTTCCTGGTTACGTATTTTTTTTTTTTTAGTTCATCCGCAACTTTTGACTGTGCATCAATGTATAATGCCGGAATTTGCCCGACACCGTCAGCCAAGCTGCTTGTGTTTCGCAATTTATTTTGTTATTTGTTGTACCGTTTCTCGCTTAACCGCACCGCTGACGATGGGATTAATGGATTTTTTGAACAACGACGGC
>JANYFQ010000146.1 GCA_025362615.1 Hymenobacter sp.
AATTTTCAAACCGCGAAGCGGTGGCACCTATCAGGGGTGGGAGGTGTCACCGCTTCGCGGTTTTGGGCTGATTTTCATGTCGTTACTACCAACATATCACCGCTTCGCGGTTGGCAAATTTCACCGAGTGCGTAAGTCCTACTTCTGATACAGCCCTGCCACGTCTTCCACCTTTTGATAGCCGCCAAATACGCCGGGAAGCTGCTGGGCCAGTTGTGGCAGCAGGCCCGTTTGGTCGAGGATGAAGGCGGGTGGCGGGGTGCTGCGCTGGGCAGTGCGTACCACGGCGGCGTACTCGCCGAGGTGGCCGAGGTCGGCCTGGGCCAGGGGCCATTCGAGGTACGGTGTGGCGGAGCAGGCCGAGAGGTAGGGGCGCAGGCCGGGGCCCAGCACCAGCAGGGTACGCCCGTGCAGCCGGGCAAAACGCGGGTCGGGCACAAGGCCAAACGCGCTTTCGGGGGGCATCCGCAACTGGGTGGCCAAGCCCGGTACATAGGCGCGGTAGCGGACGACAACGGTGGCGGCGAGCACCGCTAAAAAGAGGAGTTCGGGCACCCAGGCGGGGCGCATTTTCTGGCTCAGAAAGAGGCCGAAGTACGCCATCGGCGGCAGCACCAGCACCAGCGTACCGGCAGCGTTGCCCCGGCTCAGCCCCACAATGCCCAGCACCACCAACGTCCAGACCAACATGACCTGCCGGAACTTGGCTTGAAAAACAGGCCCTAACGTGGTGCCTATGCCCCGCAACACGCCCAGTAGCAGCAGCAACAACGGGCCGGCCAGCAGCCGTAGTTGCAGGCTGGCCGGCAAGTGCCCGCCCACCGCCTCCAGCGTGAAGGTTTGCCAGCCGGTCCCGAAGTAAAATTGTTGAAAACCGGGCAACGCTCCGAAGTAAAAAAACAGCGTGGCCGCCAGGGCCGTGGGGAACACCAGGCCGCAGAGCAAGAGCAGAAAACTGCGAAATGCACTGGCCGCAAAAATGACGACGGCAAACGACCCGAGCACCGTGAAAAGCGCAAGCGGCAGGTAGCACAGCGCCCCCAGGCCCAGCAAAAAGCCGGCCCGGAACAGGCGGCGGTTGTCGTAGCCCTCGCGGGAGGTGGGCAGCAGCGCACTCAGGGCAAACACCACGAAGGTGTGGCCCAGCAGCAGCGGCGAAAGCACGTCGAGGTCGGTGGTGAGGCTGCCGACAACCAAGTAGGTGAGTGCCGCCACGTAACCGCGTTCGGGCAGCACGTCGGCGCGGTTCAGCACTTGGTTGAAGCGCAGGGCCTGGGCCAGCAGCAGCAGCAAGGCGGCCACCCGATAGAGCCAGACCGGGCGGCTGGCGATGACATCCAGGGCCGCAAAAAACGCCGCCGCCAGCGGCCCGGTGCCCACGTACAGGTCGCGGTAGAGCAAGGCACCGCCGTGCAGGCGTTCGCCGGTGAGCAGCGCCAGCACTTCGGTGGCCGTGAGGGGCAGGCCCGGCAGCAGCGGCAGGCGCAGCCCCAGCACCAGCAGCAGCAGGGCCAGCACTTGGGCAGGCAGCGAGCTTTTGAAAAATCGAAGCACGGGGCAAAGCGGAAAGGCCAACGGCGGCCCGGCAAAGAAACGGCAGGGTTGGGGCAAACGGCGCGGCGCTGGCCCCGGCACCGCGCCGCCAAACCGAACGGGCGGTGCCGGTATCCTACATTTGATGGCTGATGGCCGTGCTCACTACATTATTGCTGGATTTATTTCTACTGGTGCCGGGCAAAAGCCAGCGGTGGCGCTTGCGCTTGCGGCTGCAGCTGGGACTGGGGCTGGGGTGGCTTGTTTTGCCCGCGCAGGCCCAAAATCCGAAACTCGACGTGCTGCGCTTCGAGCTGCAACAAGCCCCCACCGATTCGGCGCGGGTGCTGCTGCTGTGCCAGATGAGCGAAAATTATTGGGTGCTGCGGACCGATTCGGCGGCCGTGTACGCCGAAAAAGCCCTGGCCCTGGCCCGTCGCATTGGCTACCGCGCCGGCGAGGGGCAGGCGCTCAACCGCTTGGGGTCGGCGTTGCGCGAGCGCAACCTGGCGCGGGCGCTGGAGCTGTTTCAGCAGTCGCTCCGCATCGGCAATGAGCTGCACGACGACGGCCTGCGGGCGCAAAACCTGCGCACCATCGGCATTCTCTACGTTTACCTGCGCGACCGCCGGCAGAGCCTGAGCTATTACTTTCAGGCCCTTAAACTAGATGAAAAGATGCACGATAAAAAACGCATTGTATTGGAAATGAGCAACATCGGGCTGGCCTACGACGTTTTCAACGACGTGGATTCGGCGGCCTACTACCAGCAAAAGGCCCTCGCCCTGGCCCAGGCGCTGCGTACGCCCACCAATTACATCTACTACGGGCTGGGCAACGAGGCCCGCAAGCGCGGACAGGCAGCGGCGGCCGAACGCTACTACCGCCAAAGCCTGGCCGAATCGCTGACGCTGGGGCACTTGCGGGGCGTGAACTTCGCCTGCGTGGGGCTGGCGCAGCTTTATCAGCAAAGCGGCCAACTCGACTCCAGCATCTACTACGCCCGCCGGGGCTGCGTCGCCGCCCGCACCAATGGTTTTTTGCGGGGTGTGCTCAATGCCAGCCAAGTACTGACGCAGAACTTCGCCCCCCACGGCCCCGCCGACAGCACCCTGCGCTACCAAACCCTGCTGCTGGCAATGAAAGACACGCTCTTCGGCCAGGAAAAAGTAATGCGGCTGCAGGACGTTGATTTCAAAGAAAAACGGCAAGCCGAGGCTGCTGCCGTCGCCCGCGCCGAGCTGGTGGCTCGTTACCGCACCTACGGCCTGCTGGCCGGCCTGCTGGTGCTGGCCGTGGGCGCGGCGCTGCTGGTGCGCCACAGCCGCCGTCAGCGCTTGGCCAACGCCAACCTGGCCCGCGCCAACAACGCCCTGGCCCAGTCGCTCGACGACCTGAAAACCGTGCAGCAGCAGTTGGTGCAGCAGGAAAAAATGGCCTTCCTGGGCGAGCTGACCGCCGGCATCGCCCACGAGTTGCAAAACCCGCTTTCCTTCGTGAAAAACTTCGCCGATGTGAGCAGCGGGCTGATAGACGAAATGAACAGCCCCGTTCCCAGCGACCTGATTTCCAGCGCCCAGCCCGCGCTGAGAAGCGAAATTCTGGCCGGGCTGAAAGACAATCTCCGCGAAATCAGCGAGCACGGGCAGCGGGCCACGGCCATCATCCACGGAATGCTTGAGCACGCCCGCACCGGCACCGCCGAGCAGCAGCTCACCGACCTCAACGCCCTGGCTGCCGAGGCCCTGCGGCTCGCGTACCAGAGCTTTCTCAACAAGGGAAAAGACTTTGCTGTTGAGTTGGTCACCGATTTCGAGGCAGGTATTCCGCCGACCAGCGTAGCGGCCCAGGACGTGAGTCGGGTAATCATCAACTTGTGCAATAACGCGTTGTACGCCTTGCGACAGCACCAAGTGCAGGAAGCGCAACGGACCGGGGCCGATTTTCGGCCCGTGCTCACGCTTCGCACCTGCCGCCGCCCCGGCCAGGTGCAAATAGAAGTGAGCGACAACGGCCCCGGCATCGCGGAGCGGGTGCGACTGCGGCTGTTTCAGCCGTTTTTCACCACCAAGCCCGTCAGCGAAGGCACCGGTCTGGGGCTGTCGATGAGCCGCGACATCATCGTGAACGGCCACGGGGGCACGCTGAGTCTGGAGTCGGAAATAGGCCAGGGCAGCACGTTTCGCATCACGCTGCCCGTGTAACGCGGGTTTTCAACCCGCGCGTCAGCACATCAGGCCAGGTTTCGAAAACCATTCACGACCCCCGACCAGCGGGTTGAAAACCCGCTTTACCCCGCCAGCAGTTGCAGCAGCGCCAGCACCGGCAGCACCAGCAAAAACGCATCGAACCTATCGAGCAGCCCGCCGTGCCCCGGCAGGATGCTGCCCGAATCTTTCACCCCCACGCTGCGCTTGAGCATGGACTCGGCCAGGTCGCCGAGCGGGGCGAACACGGCCACCACGGCGGCGGCCACCAGGCGGTGGGCCAGCGGCAGCTCGGGTAGCATGAAGCCCACGGCCCAGCCCACGGCCAGCGTCAGCAGGAAGCCGCCCGCCCAGCCCTCCCACGTTTTGCCGGGCGAGATGCTAGGAGCCATCTTGTGCTTGCCGAAGGTTTTGCCGGCGGCGTACGCGCCGATGTCGGAAGCCCAGATGAGGAAGAGCAGGGCGAAGATGCGGCGGTAATCGTAGTAGCCTGCACCAAATTTATCGTAGTAATTAATTGAAATTGAGCTGAGTAAGCTCATTGGAAAGCTTACGTAAATCAGGCCCGTTAAAACGGTGGCAACATTTAAAAAAGGTTGACCCGTGCCATGCCAACTTTTGATTTCTTTGAGCAGCAACACCACTACCAGTACCGAACCCGCTACAGCCCAAATATGAAGCTCACTGCCAGTCAGCAGAACCCAGTGCCCCTGTGAAATCGAGCCCCCAACTGCTGACAATGGAGGCAACTCTGTAGTACCATTTTCTAATAATCCAAAATAATTTTGGTATACTTGAGAACTAGAAGTTATGTGAATGATAAAAAAAACCATCAGGCTAACGGCTACCCCAATCCATGTAGCCGGCGCATACCCGCCCGCCCGCATCATGCGGTAAAACTCCCACAGCATAATGGCCTGCACCAGCCCAAAAAACAGCCCGAACGACAGCGGCCCGTACCACACGCAGCCCAGCAGCAGCGCCGCGCCCAGCACCCCGTAAATGACGCGAAGGCGCAGGTTGCTGGGGGTTTTTTTGGGAGTTAGGTTTGAAGTCAAAATGCGCTTGGTGAATGCGATAAGAAAAAATTCCGCACAGAGTTCACAGAGTTAAAAGGAGTTTTTTTGCCCTCGAAACTTCTTTAACTCTGTGAACTCTGTGCGAGCTACAAAACCCCCGCCCGGCTCAATGTCCTGGGAGGCACTCGTCGGCTCAAAACCCACAGCAGCGCCGCCGAGGCCACGCCCGAGGCCAGCACCCAGGACCAGGGCAGCGCCTCGGTGCTATCGGGGTCGAAACCCCAGCCCAGCAGGCCGTGCTGGGCCAGGTACACCAGCACGAGTTGCAAGGCGTTTTGGGTGAAGTGCGCCGCCATCGGCACCGCAATGTTACCACTCCATTCGTACAAATAGCCCAGCACCAGCCCTAGCAGAAAGCGCGGCACAAACCCAAAAAACTGCACATGAATGGCGCTGAAAATGGCCGCCGCCAGCCACACCCCCGCGTGCCGCGACCCCAACCACTGCACCAGGTTGCGCTGCACCACACCCCTGAACGTCAGCTCTTCGGCCACGGCGGGCACCACGGCCACCACCAGCAGCCCCACCAGCAGCCGCCCCACCGTGGGGAAGCGCGTGAGGTACTGCGTCAGCACGGCGGCCTGGTCTTCCTTGGCCCTGGCCCACCCCTCAAAATCGTGCAGCGCAGCCGGAAAATGAACCCCCGCGTTCCAAGCCACTGCGGCCGATATGAGCGGTATGATGCAGACGATGAGTACCATCGCGCCTAATACTTGCCTCGCCTGGGCCGGGCGCGAGGGCGCAAAATAATCGGCCCACCCAATGCCCAACAGCAGCGGCAGCAGCGCCGCGCCCGCCCCCAACCCGGCCAGCGCCAGCCCTTCGTAGGCCATCAGCAGGCCCCAGGCGTTGGGGTGGGCGGTGGGGTTGGTCATCGCCGCGCTCACTTCCGCAGTATTGAGGCCGAAAAACAAAGCAGCCGCCGCCATTGCCAGAAAACTGCCAACGCACAAGCCGGCTATCATCAGGCCCGTCAGGGCCAGCAGTTGCAGGCCGGGGTGCAAAGTGGGCCGTAAAAATCCTTTCATCAAAAACAAGAAAAGTGCGACGCGAAGAAGAGGCCGTAAATTTACCGCAGATTCAAACGGATTTGACGGATGAAACGGAACGCCGCGGGCGCGGCTGCACACGCAAGGGCGGTTCCGCTTCGTTTCCGCGTTGGTTTTCGGATTCGTTTCCGATGCCGTTTGTTTCCTTTGAAACCGCCCGAAGCCAAGCGTCGGCACCGGGCGACAGCCTCAAGCCGTGCATCCGTTCAATCCGTACAAAAATCCGATAAATCTGTGGTCTCGATAGGTCCCAACATCCACCTCCCCGATTTCCCGCTCCTGCTCGCGCCGATGGAGGACGTGAGCGACCCGCCCTTCCGGGCCGTGTGCAAGGCCAACGGGGCCGATTTGATGTACACCGAGTTTATCTCGTCGGAAGGCTTGATTCGGGCCGCCGCCAAAAGCCGCAAGAAGCTCGACATCTTCGATTACGAGCGGCCCATCGGCATCCAGCTCTTCGGCTCCGACGTGCAGACGATGGGCGAGTGCGCCGCCATCAGCACCGAAGTTGGCCCCGATTTGATTGACATCAACTACGGCTGCCCCGTGAAGCAGGTGGCCTGCCGGGGCGCGGGTGCGGCCCTGCTGCAAGACATCCCCAAAATGGTGCTCATGACGGCCGCCGTCGTGCGCCACACGCACTTGCCCGTCACCGTCAAAACCCGCCTGGGCTGGGACGAAGGCACCAAAAACGTGGAGGACGTGGCCGAGCGCCTGCAAGACGTGGGCATTGCGGCCCTCACCGTGCATGGCCGCACCCGCGCCCAACTCTATAAGGGCGAGGCCGATTGGCGCCTGATTGCCAAAATCAAGGACAACCCGCGCATTCACATTCCCATCTTCGGCAACGGCGACATCGACTCGCCCGAAAAGGCGCTCGAATACAAGAACCGCTACGGCGTGGACGGCGTGATGGTGGGCCGCGCCAGCATCGGCTACCCTTGGATATTCCGCGAAATCAAGCACTTCGTGGCCACCGGCCAGCGCCTGGCCCCGCCCACCCTGGACGAGCGCGTGGCCATGTGCCAGCTTCATTTCGATAAAAGCATCGCCTGGAAAGGCCCCAAAGTGGGCATTTTTGAGATGCGCCGCCACTACGCCCACTACTTCCGGGGCCTGGAAGGAGCCAAAAGCTGGCGCACTCGCCTCGTGGGGGCCGAAGCGGCGGCGGAGGTTCACGACATTCTAGCCGAAATTGCCAGCAGCGAGGCGGTTTTGGCGTAATGCTTTTTCCAATGAGTGAATGAGTGAATGAGCGAGTGAGTGAATTATTAGTTGGCAGTGCGTCCCCTGGCGTCACCAGGCTAACAATTCACTCACTTGCTCATTCACTCATTGAAACCCACCCCCATGCTCCCCATCTACAACCAAAAATCGCGCATTAAGCTCGTGGTGGCGGCCCTGGCGCTGCTCATTGCGGCGGCTACGCTGGTGTACACCAATGTGTTGGTTCGGCGGGTATCGGAGCGCGAGCAGCAGCAAATCCGGCTCTACGCCAGGGCGCAGGCGTTCATCATCAACACCGAGGTAAACTCAAATACCAATTTCGTCTTCGAGGAAATCATCAACGCCAACACCACCATTCCCATCATTCTCACCGATGGGGACAACGTGCTGGGAGCCAAAAACATGGGCTTGCCGCCCCACCTGCCCGCCGCCGATTCGGTGCGCCGCATGAAGGCCGAACTGACGCTGATGAAGCAGGAACACGCGCCGATTGTGGTGACGCTGGGCGCGGGCTACAAAAACTACATTTATTACCGCGATTCGCAGTTGCTGCGGCAGTTACGTACCTATCCGCTGGTGCAGTTAGGGGTAGTGGCGGCGCTGGCGCTCTTGGCGTACTTCGCGTTCAGCTACTCGCGGCGGGCCGAGCAAAACCGCGTGTGGGTGGGCCTGGCCAAAGAAACGGCCCACCAACTGGGCACGCCCCTGAGCAGCCTCGTGGGCTGGCAGGAGTACCTGCGGGCCTCCGACCGCTTCCGCGAAGAGCCCATTGTGGAGGAGCTGGGCAAGGACATTCGCCGCCTCGAAATCATCACCGAGCGCTTCAGCAATATCGGCTCGAACCCGGTGCTCAACGACGAAAACCTGCTCCTCACCACCCGCAACGCCATTGCCTACCTCGAAAGCCGGGTGAGCAAAAAGGTGAAATTCAGCATCGAAACCGACTTACCCACCGACACGCCCGCCCGCCTCAACGTGCCGCTGTTTGACTGGGTGATTGAAAATATCTGCAAAAACGCCGTCGATGCCATGCAGGGGCGGGGTTCCATCACGCTGCATTTGCGGCGGGTGCGGGTGCGGCGCTCCTGGCTCACGCGCCGTGCAACGGGCCCGCAACTCGCCATCGACATCACCGACACGGGCAGCGGCATCGCCAAAAACAAGCTCGAAAGCGTGTTCCTGCCCGGCTTCACCACCAAAAAGCGCGGCTGGGGCCTGGGCCTGGCACTGGCCCGCCGCATCATCCAAAACTACCACGGCGGCAAGCTCTTCATCAAGTGGAGCGAGCTGGGCCGCGGGACGACGTTTCGACTGGTGCTGAACCAGTGACGTGAGAACGAGTACCGCGAAGCAGGAGCTTCGCGGTACTCGTTCTCACCGATTTGTTATTTCCACATACGCATTGCCTGTCACAGGTTTACCATTGTGCGTGCCCGTCACGCGGCACATTCCTTCCCAGTAATACAGGCGGAAGAATTTGAAGATGCGCAGGCCCAGTTCCTGGTTCGGCACGAGGGGCGTGACGGTCAGGTCGTAGCCTTGCGCGGGCACCGTAACGTGCCAGGTGGCGGGATATTTGCGGCCCGATTGAAGGCTAACGAAATAGGAAGTAGCTTCGAGCTTGAAGTCGGTTTCGGCCAGGTGCAGGGCCAGGCCAGCGGCATCGTTGTGGGTGCCGCCGCCGATTTGCTGGCCCGTGCTGCGGTCGTGTACGGCGTAGAGCATCAGGTCGGTGCGAGGCTCGTCGAGTTGGATGCTGAGCCAGTCCCAGGCCACGTTTTTCTTGTTCACGCCGCCGCAGTTCCACTGGCGGTCGTACCATAATTCGCCCGTCACCTGGTGGGTTTTGCCGGCTATTTCGACGGTGCCCGTGGTGGCGAGGCGCGGGTAGCTGTAGTAGCCGGCTTTGGCCACGGGGCCGTATTGCTCGTAGCCCGTGCCGTTGCCGTGCAGCAGCAGGGGCTTGGTGGGGCTGGTGCTGAGGCTGATGGCGTAGCCGACGGGCTTGCTCATGCGGGCGGCGAGGCGGTAGCGGCCTTCCTGCCCGGCAAAGGTCCAGGTCTGGGCTTTTTTAGTTTCGGCAAGGGCCAGCGGCAGGGCAGGGGCGAGGGGCGCGGCGAGCTTGCCGAGGTCATAATCGTAGGTGAATTGCTGGGCCGCCGGGTCGGTGAGGGCGAAATGCACCATCTGGTAATCCTGCCGCCCGTCGGGGTTGAAGTGAAAGAACACGTACTCCACGCCAAACTTCTCGCCGCTGCGCACGTCGGTGAGGTGGCCGGTGACGTACCACCACTCCAGCGAGTTTTTGGGGTGCGGCGCTTCTTCCTGCGGCAGCACGGCGGTGGGGTTGAAAACGTCGTTCTTGGTAGTGGGCTTGAACGGCAGGCAAGCCGTGGCAAGCAGTAAAAGCAGCGCGGGCAACAGGTGTTTCATCGGCCCGAAAAGGACGTTTGGGCCGAAAAGGTTTGGCCGAATTACGCCGCACCTAAAGGGTCGGCAGCGGCGGCGTAAACTTTAGGGCGTGAGGACTTTCGGGGGAAACGGGTACGCATCGGACAAGCCATGTCGCTGTAAATAAGGGGTGATATACGGGTGCCTGGTTTCGTTTTCCAGCAGCTTCAGCTGACCCAACCTCAAGGGCGGCCGCCGCAGCAGCACCGTTGCGCCGGTGGCCGCCTCAAAATAGCGCGGAATGTACGGCATCGCGTAATCCGCTGCCGAATCATGCGCGGCGGCCAGCGTCGGCATGGCCGCAATCAAGCGGCGGTTTTGCAGGTGCCGGGGCAAGCGCAATGAAAACTGCCCATCCGCATCGGTAAAGGTTTGGCACAGCGTATCAGCCTCGCTGATAATGAGCGCCCCTACCAATGGCTGCCCAGAGTCAGCATCGAGCACCCGCCCGTGCAGCAAGGCGCCGCCGACTACCGTTGGCGGCACCGCTGGCGGCGTTTTATCCGGTGTGCAGTGGGTGAGCGTGAGCACGGCCACGATTGAAAGCGCCACCCAGGGCGTAGCCGGCCACGTAAGCAGCCGCCGCGGGTACAAAGGCTGCACCTGCGCCGGCCGGAAGCGCCCGCACGTCGTTTCCCGGCCCGGTTGCGCCAGAAATTCTAAAATTTCTGCCGATGATTTCTGACTAAAGTCCACCACCGTTTTCTGGCAGGCTGTGCAGTGGCGGCCCTGGCCGGTGGGCATCATGGCGGCCCACGCCTCGTGGCAGGGCTTGGGGATGGAAATACGGGGCTGCGGCATGACTCAAAAGTAACTTGCGACGCTGACAAGCGACGCAACATTTTGCTGTGTAACTTTACGCAAACGCTCACGGCCTACGTCATGTCCATCATCAAAAGCCCTCTGCTTTTCGTCGGCTCCCTCGGCGAAAAACACCTCTACGCCCTCTACGACAGCGGGGCCAACCTCTCCTGCATAAACCCCGAATACCTCGAAGACCTCGAGACGCCCGTTTCGCTGGGCCGGGTGCGCCGCGTGGCCACCGCCGCTGAGGGCCATTACATCGAAATTTCGCAGTGCGTCCGCCTCGATTTTTACATGGACGACGTGCTCCTCAGCGACGAATTCCTGGTCATTCCGGGCTTAAGCGAAGAAGCCATCATCGGGGCGGCCACCATGCAGAAATGGCGCATCAAGCTCGATTTCGAACACGATGTGGCCACCGTGGACCCCAAGGTGGCCAAAATGCAGCTTATCTGACCAAGCCGGGTGCGGTGGCTTCCTTGTGACTGCTTGCTCGCCCTACTTCGGCGGTTCCTGCAAGGGCGCGGGTTGCGCCATCCTGCCCATGATGTTGCCTCGGTTGGGCACCGAAGTCAAGCGTATCACCAGCGGTTTGCGCTGGCGGCGCACGGCTACCGTCAGCACTTTGGGCTTGAAGGCGAAGGGCGAGCCGCTGACGTGCAGCGCCAGCTTGCCGGTGCGCAGCAGGGGCCAGTCGGCGGGCATATCGAGCACGAAACGGCCTTGCTCGTCGGTTTCGGTGCCGTAGTTGGTGTTGTTTAGGCTGATGCGGGCACCGGCCACGGGTGTGGTGGTGCTACCGTCGAACACCTGGCCTGTGAGGCGAATGCGGCCCGTGGCATCGGCCGAGGCCACTACCTCGAAGCTCATGGCGGCTACTGGGCTGATTGTCAGTACGGGGCGAGCCAATAGCGCGGGCAGACTGAGGCCAGCCGCCAGGGCGCGGCCCCAGCGTGCCCAGTTGGGCAGCGGCCGGGCGGCAGGCGGGGCCATTAGCGCGGGCCGGGCGGGTGCAGAGGCCTGCGCAGCCGTCAGCAGCCCGCACACGGGGCGGGCGGCGTGGCGCAGGTAGTGCAGGATTTGGTCGGAAGTAGCCGCCGAAAAATCGACCACCTCGGTGGCGCAGGCGGCGCAGTAGCGGCCGGCGGCGGTGGGTGTCATGGCGGCCCAGGGCTGCTGGCAAGGCTGGGGGATGTGGGGTTCTGACATGAGGGTGAAGTTAGGGGTTTTTTGGGGTTGCTGGCAAGGCGAATAGCGCTGCTACTCCCCCGGAACAGGCCGCTCGCAACGTAATTACTGCTGTTACGCAGTGGCCGCAGTTGGCGCGGGCCTCGTGGCCCGTGCCGCCTACTCGCGGGCCTCTGGCCCGCACCCCAGGCCAAAATCG
>JANYFQ010000149.1 GCA_025362615.1 Hymenobacter sp.
AATTTTCAAACCGCGAAGCGGTGGCACCTATCAGGGGTGGGAGGTGTCACCGCTTCGCGGTTTTGGGCTGATTTTCATGTCGTTACTACCAACATATCACCGCTTCGCGGTTGGCAAATTTCACCGAGTGCGTAAGTCCTAAGGATAAGACTTTCGACCCGCAACGCCCACCCCGCAAAAAAACCGGCCGCTGGCCTTCCCCAGGGAAGAACAACGGCCGGCCCAGGCCCCTTCCCGGATACATACGTCAGGTATGTTTCTCGTACATTCCCTTTTTCAGCCGGCTCAGCGACTCCGGCGTGATGCCCAGAAACGAGGCAATCTGGTGCTGGGCCACGCGCAGTTCCACGGTGGGGTACTGGCGCAGCAGCTCCTGGTACCGGTCGCGGGCGGGCCAGCTTTTGGCGCACATCAGGCGCTTCTGCGACCGGGCGTAGCTTTCCTGGCTCAACAGCCGGAAAAACCGCTCGAAGGCTGGCACGCGCTGGCAGAGCGTTTCGAGGTGTGGGCCGCTGAGCAGCAGTATCTCGCTGTCTTCCAGGGCCTCAATTGTAAACGGACTGCGCTCCCGGCCGGGTCCGCGGGTGGGGTCGTCGAGCCAGCCGTTTTCGGGCACTAGGTCCAGCACGTGCTCGGTGCCGCGCTCGTCGGTGCTGAACGAGCGCAGCAGCCCCTGGCTCACGAAGGCCACGAAGTCGCAGGCCTCGCCCGCGTCAAGCAGGTGCTGTCGGCGGCGCAGGGGCCGGGGCGTGAGCAAGGCCGTGAACACGGCCGCGTCGTCCGGGGTCAAGGGAATCTGCTGCTGCACGTGCTGCAAGAGGCGGTCAAACATGGAGGATGATGAAAAGCTGAGAATGAGGGGCGCAACGAAGCGGTCATTGGGTCGAACGAGCAGGCCAACCGCGCTGACTTCGAATGCCGAGCCCAGCCCCGTGCGTGGCGTGGCGGGCAATTCCTGTTCAACCCCAAAGCCCAACGCGAGCCAACTGCCCGTAAACCAGCTTCGGCCGCGCCGTGTTCATCATGTCGCGGAATACCGGCTGATTCGTGTTGGCTTTTACCACGCGGCGTGTCCCATTGAGGGCGCTAACCAGCAATTGCGACTTCCCCCCAATTAATTGACTGCCAACTCCGGCTCACCCACTCCCACGCGGCCCAGATGCGTGTCCCGGAAGCCAGTCGCGTACTTGAGACCATAGCCCAGCAGCCGGTCGAAGGCGCTGTGAAAGATCAGCACCGTGCCCGCCAGTTGCAACGCGGGCTGGCCCAATCCCCAACCCGCCAACCCCACGGCCAGGGCCAGGGCTTTGTGGTGGGCGACGTTGTAGCAAAAGGCTCCTACGCGCGGCCCGGCCAGGTAGCCGGCCATGCCCAAGTCGGGGAGCAGGAAAGCGGCGGGCAGCACCCACCAGGCGTAGGGCAGCCGGGCAAAGACCGCCAGGGCGAACAGCGCTTCGGCCAATTCTTCCAGTTTCAGCAGGTTTTTCATTGGGGAAAGTCGGGGTGAGGGGGCAAAAATCAACACCACAAAATTCCGTCGGCGAGGCCCCGGCCGGCGATAACAAAAGCTAAGAAATGAGCTGTTTTGGGCGTACAAAGCCCTTTTTCTAGGGTTTCTGGTTCCGGGTGCGGGCCACCCGCCCCCGGATGCGGCTCAACGAAACCGAGGTAACCCCGAGGTAGTTAGCGACCAAGTGCTGGGGGATGCGCTCCAGAATCTTGGTTTTGCCGCTGGCCAGCAGCGCCCGGTACCGTTCCTCGGGCGAGAGCAGCAACTGTTCGGTCAGGCGGGCATCGGTGCCGAGCAGGTGGTATTCGGCCACCAGCCGCCCGAACCGCTCGTACACCGGCCGCTCGTCGTAGAGCCGGCGCAACAGCGCGTAATCAAACACGACCAGCTCGGTATCGGTGAGCGCCTGGATGCCGAACTGGCTGGGCTGGCCCGTCAGGCAGCCGGGGTAATCAGCCAGCAAGTGGTTCTCAAAGAAGAAGTACGTGGTGCGCTCCTCGCCGTCGGGACGGGGATAGTAGAGGCGGCAACTGCCGTGGAGCATCAGCGCCAACTCGGGGCGGTGTTCGCCGGCCCGCACGAAATGGTCGCCCCGGGCCAGGTGGCGCGGGCGCAGGGCCTCGGCCAGCGGTTGCCAGTCGGCCTCCGTAAGTTCGGGCACGAAGCGGTGGAGGTAGGCACGTAAGGGGTGCATGGCGGCGACGAAGGGAAGGCGTTGGCCAGAACGCGTCCTGGCGTTCCAGCGGCTGGTTGTGGTTGAGCCGGGCGGTTAGCGCGGGGCATCCCGGTGGGGCCGGAAAGTCCAGTTGATGCGTTCGCCCACCGGGCGGGCCGTTTTCAGCACCGCGTGTTCCCATTCTTCCTGGCAGCCGGGCAGCATAATCAGCAACGCGCCGCTTTCCAGGTCGTAATCCACGACCTCGCCGCTGGCCTTGTGGCGCAACTTGAACCGGCGGGTACTCCCCAAACTCAGCGAAGCCACGGCCGGCCGCTCCCCGATTTGCGGAAAACTGTCCGAGTGCCAGCCGATGGAATCCTTGCCGGTAACGTAGCGGTTGCCGACCGCGAAGTTGAACCCCAGCCCGCACAACGCCTGAACCCGGTCACGGGCTTCGAGCAGAAAATCGGGCCAGGGTTCGGCCTTGAGTAGCGTCCCCCGGTATTCGTAGCGGAAGTCGTCGCCGAACAGGGCTTCTTCACGCGGCACGGGTATTTTCTTGCCGTACATAGTTATTTCCCCCCGCGCCCAGGCCAGGGCCTTCGATTGGTCGAACCAACCCAGCTTATCTGCCGGGCTTAAAAAGTGGGGGTGAAACAGCACGGGCGGCGTTACGGCACCCGTTGTCGTCAAAGCTTTCATTTCGGGTGTTTTTGGTTGGTGAGTTGGCTTTTTGAACTGGTAGTTCATAAACTGACTAACGGTCCATAAAGTTTAAAAAACATTTTCCTGCCATCCCCTTGCCCGGCGGCGGCACTGCGTAGGCCACCGCCGGGCAAAGGACTGGCTGCGTTAGCCGTGGTTATAAGCCGCCGCAAATTCCCGGGCGAAATCCTCCAGCTTGACCTGGCCCAGGGCGGCGGGCCGGTGCCGGTCGTAGTCCTGCCGCAAGGCTCCGTTCTGAATGCTGCGGCCCAAATCCACCATGCTGGTCACGGCCGGGGCGGGCATTCCGCGTTGTTCGAGCGCGGCTTGCATTTGGGCATCGCCGAAAGCCACCCATTGCAGGTCGGGCTTGCCAATGGCGGCCCCCAGCACCCGGGCGATGTCGTCAGGAGTCCGTTCGTCGCTGGCCACGTAGCGCACGTAATGGCCGGCCGCCGCGCTGCGGGTCAGCTCCTCGGCGGCGGCGGCGGCGATGTCGGCCGGGGCCACCATCACGATGCCGGCATCGCCGCCGTAGTTGGAGCCGATGATGCCCTGGCCCTTTATCATGCCGAGGTAGTTATTGAGGTTGTAGTAGATGTAGCCCGCCCGCAGGTGGGTCACGGCCACGTCGGCGGCCAGCGCATTCAGTTGATTTTCCACGTCGTGCGAGCCGAGGATGAAGCCGGTGCCGTGGGCCAAATCGGCCCCCCAGCTGCTCAGATGAACCACCCGCTTTACGCCAGCCTGCCCGATGGCCTGCGCGTAGCTGGCCCCCACGCTCCGGTAGTAAGCCCGCGAATCGGGGGCGGCGAAGTTGGGCGGAATCATGCAGTACACGGCATCGGCCCCATTAAAAGTGGCCGCCACAAACGCTGCGTCCGTCACCGAACCAATGGCGGCTGTGCCCCCCAGGTCTTCGATGGCGGCCCGGTTGGCGGCGTTGCTGCTGATGATGGTTACGGCATGGCCTTGCTGCACAAGGGCCTTCGCCAAGGGCTGGCTAATATGGCCCAACGAGCCAGTGATGGTGATTTTCATGGGGTTGGGGTGATTCTTTGCGAGTAAACTGCCCGACAATCGCCGGTACGCCAGAAATTATAACTGTTACGTCACGCAACCCAATAAAGTTTCTTTTGTTCACAATGTGACCGATGGTCCGTTTGAAAACGCTCCCCCGGATTTGCTACCCGGCAAGGAAAAAAGCCCCTTCACGTAGCGTGAAGGGGCTTTTGAGTGGCAACAGTTGGAATCGAACCAACGACACCAGCATTTTCAGTGCTGTGCTCTACCAACTGAGCTATGTTGCCTGCTCGGTTTTCATACCACCTTGCGGCGGCTTGGGGGTGCAAAGTTACGAAAAGTCGGCCACCCTGCAAAAAAGTTTCGTAAAAAAACCGGCGAAGACCGTACTGCGCTAATTAAAATTCCGCAAAAGTAGTAGGCGTGCCTACTACTTTTGCGGGCGGAACCGGCCGCTGTCTTACCTTTACTTTACTATGGTGCAAACAGTAATCTTCGCGCTGCTACTGCTGGCAGCCTTCGGCTTATTTGCCTGGCAGGTACGGAAAATCCGGGCCAATATTTTGGTGGGGCGCGACCGTGACGTGAGCGGCAACGCCGCCGAACGGCTCCGCAAAACCTTTCTGGTGGCGTTTGGGCAATCCAAAATGTTCAAGCGCACCACGCCGGCGCTGCTGCACCTAGTGGTGTACGTCGGGTTTTTGGTGATTAACATTGAAGTGCTTGAAATCGTGATTGACGGGCTTTTCGGTACGCACCGCGTCCTGAGTTTTCTGGGGCCGGTGTACGACGGGCTGATGGCGACCAACGAAATTCTGGCGGCGCTGGTGCTGGTGGCGGTGGCCGCGTTCTGGTGGCGGCGCAACCACCAGCCGCCGGTGCGCCGCTTCACGGGGCCGGAGTTGCGGATGTGGCCCCGGCTCGATGCCAACATCATTCTTTACATTGAAGTGGTGCTGATGTTCGCGCTGTTCTTTATGAATACGGCCGACCTCAAGCTGCACGAAATTGAGGGCAAGGAACTAGCGGGCACTTTTCCGGTGAGCAACCTACTGGTGGGGCTGCTGCCAGCGGCCAGCGTGGGTACGCTGGAGGTGCTGGAGCGGGCCGGCTGGTGGTTTCACATTACGGGTATCTTTTTGTTTTTGAACTACCTGCCCAGCTCGAAGCACTTCCACATCATCATGGCGTTTCCGGGGGTGTGGTACTCGCGGCTGGTGCCGCAGGGGCAGTTTAGCAACGTCGAGAGCATCACCAACGAGGTGAAGGCCATGATGGACCCGAGCTTCGTGGTGCCCGCCCCGGCCCTGGGGCCCGACGGCGCGGCCCTGCCGCCGCAATCCTTCGGCGTGAAGGATGTGGAGGATTTACCCTGGACCAACCTGCTGGCCGCCTACTCCTGCACCGAGTGCGGGCGCTGCACCTCGGTGTGCCCCGCCAACCTGACGGGCAAGCTGCTCTCGCCCCGCAAAATCATCATGGATACCCGCGACCGGGTGGAGGAAAAGTACCACTCGCCCCTCATCTTCCAGCCCAATGTGTACGGGGCCGAAGCCAGGCACGAACCCATCACCGACCTGGCCAACGCCACGCTGCTGCGCGGCAAAGTAACACCCGAAGAGTTGTGGGCCTGCACCACTTGCAACGCCTGCGTCGAGAGTTGCCCCGTGAACATCAACCCCTTGGAGAGCATCATTGAGATGCGCCGCTTTTTGGTACTAGAAGAATCGGCCGCGCCGGCTTCGCTCAACGCCATGTTTTCGAACATCGAAAACAACGGGGCACCGTGGGCCTTTTCGCCGTCGGACCGCTTCAATTGGGCCGATGATTTGTACGTGGCCGAGAAGGGGGTTTTGGTTTAGATTTGCGGGTAATTAAACAAACTACAGTATGAAAGGCGAAAACGAAATTTTGGTATTGCTGGCCGAGGTGCTTCGGAACCAAGACCGGGACAGGGAAGCATTTGAGGCGCGGTTCGACCGCTTGGAGGCCCGCGTGGGCGGTTTGGAGGAGCAGTTGAACAAGGTGAATTGGCGGCACGAGGACCTCGCTCAGAAGCTTGAGGAGTTGCGCTACACCGTTTCCCAAACAGAAAAGGCCGTCATGGCCACGACACACGCGGTGGCCTCGCTCACGCAAGCCGTGGCTGTGATGCTGGCGCAACAGACCCAAAATGACACCCGCATCCGGCGGCTCGAACGCCCCGATGAGTTCGGGCCGAATGCCACTGCTTCCTAACTATCAGTATATTCTACTTGATGACTCCCATCACCGAAGCCCCTGCCAAACGCCCCATCTCCGTACCCGTCATGGCCGACCTTGCGGCGGCGGGCGAAGCACCCGAAATCCTGTTCTGGGTGGGCTGCGCCGGCGCTTTTGACGACCGTTACAAGCGCGTGACCCGCGCCTTTGTGCGCATTCTCGACCATGTGGGCACGAAAGACGCCGTGCTGGGGCTGGAGGAATCCTGCACCGGCGACCCGGCCAAGCGGGCCGGCAACGAGTTCCTGTTTCAGATGCAGGCCGTGCAGAACATCACGACGCTCAACAACTACAACATCAAAAAGATAGTGACGGCCTGTCCGCACTGCTTCAACACCATCAAAAACGAGTATCCGGCGCTGGGTGGTAACTACGAAGTTATCCACCACAGCACGTTTTTGCAGCAGCTCATCAACGAGGGCAAGATTGGGGTAAGCGGCGGCGGCGAGTTCAAGGGCCGCCGCATTACGTTTCACGACTCGTGCTATTTGGGCCGCGCCAACGACATTTACGAAGCCCCGCGCGACGTGCTCGCCGTGCTCGATGCCGACCTCGTGGAGATGAAGCGCAGCCGCGCCAACGGCCTGTGCTGCGGCGCGGGCGGGGCGCAAATGTGGAAGGAAGCCGAGCCGGGCCGCAAGGAAATCAACATCGAGCGGGCCGAGGAAGCCTTGGCTACGCTGGGCGGCCAAGCCGCCGCGCTGGCCAACCTGGGCGGCGTCGAAACCGAAACCGCCGCCCCCGGCGAACACGATTTGCAGGGCAGCATCATCGCCGTATCGTGCCCGTTTTGCATGACCATGATGAGCGACGGCGTAAAAAACAAAGAGCAGGAGAGCCGGGTGCAGGTCTTCGATTTGGCGGAACTGATTGCGTCGGCGGAGGGCATCAATGCGTAAGGCGGGGTAGCGCGGGTGTTCGACCCGCGCGTGGTGCTATTGGGCGGATGATTAAAAACCAAAAAAGGACACGCCCGGTGGGCGTGTCCTTTTTTATGTTCTTTCGGGCCTGGTGCGCGGGTTGAAAACCCGCGCTACTCAAACACGGCTTCGGCCAGCGAGCGCACGGCGCGGCGGGTGGTTTCGGGTTCTTCTAAATAAGCCTGGTGGCCACTGCCTTCGAGGAAGACGGCCAGGGCCACGGGCGCGAGGGCGGCCTGGGCCACGGAGTCATCGAAGGCCACGGCTACGTCGTGCTTGCCGGCCACGAGCAGCACCGGAAATTCGGCGCGGCGGAGCACGTCGCGGCGGTCGGGGCGGGCGGCCATGCCGCGCAGGGCGCCCACGATGGTAGCAGCGGGCGTGGCTTTGCCGATTTCTTCGAGCAACTGGCGGGCGGCGGTGAGCTTGTCGCGGTTGGCGGGGGCGAAGAGCGGGCGCACGAAGCTTTCCATGAACGGGGCGGGGCCGTGGCGCTCGACGAAGGCGATGTTTTTTTCGCGGTTGGCGCGTTTTTCGTCGGTGTCGGGCAGGGCCGAGGAGTTGATGAGGGCGAGGCCGGCCACGCGGTCGGGGTAGCGCTCGGCCAGGGCCAGGGCCACGTAGCCGCCCATGCTGTGGCAGACGAGCAGCACGGGCTCGGGGCAGCCGTTTTTGTTGAGGAACTCGATGACGTAGCGGGCTTGGGCCTCCATCGAGAAGTCGGGCACGGGGGCCAGGTTGGTGCCGTGGCCGGGCAGGTTGGGCGTGAGCAGGCGGTAGCGGTCGGCGGGGAAGGGCCGCAGGAAGTCGGTCCAGACTTCGCGGCTTTCGGCGAAGCCGTGCAGGAAAACGAGGGTAGGCAGGGGCATGGGGCAAAAGTAACGGTGAACAGCAGGCCCGCTAGCTTTGTAGTGTGCCGACGCGTGGACCGTTCCGCCGCCTTACGCCTTCATTCTCACCCCTACCCCATGCCCAAAATCGTTTCTCCGTCCGTTGAGTTTGCCGGCTTGCTGGCCGAAATGCGTCGCCTCACGCCCGAAGTGTTCGGGGCCGACGGCCAGTTTCTGAACCTGCTCGAAGGGCGCTGGCAGGAGCCGGGCAGCCCCCGGGCCTTCCGCTCGCCCATTGACGGGCGCGAGCTGGGCCACCTGCCCATGCTCGACGGGGCCACCGCCGCCCGCGCCGTGGCCTTCGCCAAAGGCGAAGCGCCCGCCTGGGCCGCCCGGCCCCTGGCCGAGCGCCGCGCCGCCGTGCAGGCCTGCATCACGGAGCTGGTGCCGCTGGCCGACCTCATCGGCAAGCTGCTGATGTGGGAAATCGGCAAAACGTATGCCCTGGGTTTTGCCGACATCGACCGCGCCCTCGACGGGGCGCAGTGGTACGTGGACGGCATCGAACCCATGCTCGAAGGCCGGCAGCCGGTGGGCCTGGTGAGCAACATTGCCTCGTGGAACTACCCGTTTTCGGTGCTCTTCCATGCCGCGCTGGTGCAGGCGCTGGCCGGCAACGCCGTCATCGCCAAAACGCCCACCGACGGCGGCTTTATCTCGCTCAGCCTGGCCTTTGCCGTGGCCCGGCGCTGCGGCCTGCCCCTGAGTTTGGTGAGCGGGCCGGGGGCCGACCTCAGCCCCGCCCTGGTGCAAAGCGCCGACGTGGACGCGCTGAGCTTTGTGGGCGGGCGCTTCAGCGGGCGCACCATCGCCGATGCCCTCAACCAGCACCACAAGCGGTATATGCTTGAAATGGAGGGCGTGAACACCTACGGCGTGTGGAATTTCTCGAACTGGGACCTGCTGGCCCAGCACCTGCGCAAGGGCTTCGACTACGGCAAGCAGCGCTGCACGGCCTACGTGCGCTTCGTGGTGGAGCGGCGGCTGTTTCCGCAGTTTCTGGACACGTACCTGAGCGTCGTCAAGACCCTGCAAGTGGGCAACCCCACGCTCGTGGACCACGCCGACGACCCGCTGCCGGCCCTGGCCTTCGGCCCCGTCATCAACGCCCGGCAGGCCGAAGACCTCGACCGCCTCTACCACAACGCCCTGCAAACCGGGGCCACCCCGCTCTACGACGGGCAGCTCGACGACGCGCTGTTTTTGCCCGGCCAGGACCGCTCGGCCTACCGCGCCCCCCGCGCCCTCGTGGGCCTGCCCCGCCAGAGCGAGCTGTACTACCGCGAGCCGTTTGGCCCCATCGACAGCATAGTATTAGTGGATAGGGTCGAAGAACTGGTGGGCGAGATGAACATCTCGAACGGGGCGCTGGTGGCGGCCGTGCTCAGCGACGACGCGGCCTGGGCCGCCCGCACGGCCCGCGAAATCCGGGCCTTCAAGGTGGGCGTGAACGCGCTGCGCTCGCGCGGCGACCGCGCCGAGGTGTTCGGTGGCCTGGGCGAGAGCTGGAAAGGTGCTTTCGTGGGCGGCGCCCTGCTGGTGGAGGCCGTCACGACCGGCGACGGCCCCATCCTCGGCAACTACCCCGACGCCACGCTGCTGCCCGAGGTGGTGTAGCGCGGGGGTGAAACCCGCGCGGCGGCGCGGAAAAAAGCCTGGGGAAGTCCCCAACGGCCTCCCAGCAGCGCGGGCGGGGTAAGTGGACGTCCACTCTGCCTGCCTGGTGGCGCGGGCGGGGTGAGTGGACGTCCACGCTGCCTGCCTGGTGGCGCGGGCGGGGTGAGTGGACGTCCACGCTGCCTGCCTGGTGGCGCAGGCGCAAGCAATGGAAGCGGC
>JANYFQ010000041.1 GCA_025362615.1 Hymenobacter sp.
CGGGCCCGCGCCGACTACTTGGGGGCCTCTGGCCCCCAATCGTTGAACGATGGGTATTGTTGGACGAGCGCAACGATTTCGGCCTGGGATGCGGGCCAGCGGCCCGCCAGTAGGCGGCACGGGCCAGGAGGCCCGCGCCAACCGCCCGGCCGCTGCCCCAAACTTACCGCCGCCCGGCCCATCTTCGCCGAAAACCCAACCCGCAAACCCCGCGCCGTGCGTACCTTTTAACCATTATTCGCGCTTCGTTGGTTTTGACGGTATGAAACACCTGTTTACGCTCTTAGGTGGGCTGCTGGCCGCGCCGGCTTTTGCCCAGTTGCCCGCCGCCGTGGCCGTGCCGCCCGCGCCCACGAGCCTGGCCTTCCGGCCCAACCAGGGGCAGTGGCACCCGGCGGCCCGCTACGTGGCCGAGGTGCCCGGCGGCCGGCTGTTCCTCGAAAACGGGGGGCTGACCTATGCCTTCCTCCGGCTCGATGGCCCCGCCCACGGCCACGCCGCGCCCGCCGCCAAAGCCGCCACCGAAGCCGCGCCCGCCCCGCCCCGCGCCTGCGCCCTGAAGGTGCAGTTTGTGGGGGCGGCGGCGCAGCCCGAAATGGCCCCGGCCGGGCCGGCCACGGGCGAGGTGCGGAACTACTTTCGGGGCACCGACCCCGCCCACTGGGCGCGGCGGGTGCCGGCGTTTGGGCGGGTGCGCTACGGGCAGGTGTGGCCCGGCATTGGCGTACACTTTTACGAAAACAAGCAGCAAAAACTAGAGTACGATTTCGAGCTGAGCGCCGGGGCCGACCCCGCCCGCATTGCCCTGCGCTACGCCGGGGCCGACCGCATCGGCCTCGACGGGCAGGGCAACCTGCGCCTGGCCCTGCCCCTGGGCCACCTCACCGAGCTGGCCCCCACGGCCTGGCAAACCGACGCCGCCGGCCGCCGCCGCGCCGTGCGCTGCCGCTACGTGCTGCGCCAAACCGAGGGCGCGGCCGAAGTCCGCTTCGCCCTCGGAGCCTACGACGCGGCCCGCCCGCTGACCATCGACCCGACGGTCATTTTCTCAACCTTTACCGGCTCGACGGCCGACAACTGGGGCTTCACCGCTACTTACGACCAGGCGGGCAACCTCTACTCGGGCGGCATCGTGTTTGGGCCGGGCTACCCCACCACGGCCGGCAGCTACAGCCCCGTTTTCAACGGCACCGTGGGCCAGGGCGGCAACGGGCTGGATTGCGACATGGCCCTCATCAAGTTCAACCCCCGCGCGAGCGGGCCGGCGGCGCGGGTGTGGGCCACGTATTTGGGCGGCAACTCGTCGGAGTTTCCGCACTCGCTCGTCACCAACCGCCGGGGCGAGCTGGTGGTGCTGGGCACGACGTCGAGCACGAATTTTCCGACCACGGCGGGGGCGTTTGACCGGGTGTTTAATGGCGGGCCGTCGGTGTCGCCCTACAGCCCGCCGCCGCTGGTGCCGGGCGGGCCGCCGCCCTTCGTGTACGGCCCGCCCTACGACCTGCCCAACGGCTCCGACCTGGTGGTGAGCCGGCTCTCGGCTGGCGGCGATTCGCTGCTGGCCTCCACCTACCTCGGCGGCACCGACACCGACGGCCTGCTGAGCGTGCAGGATGCCGCCCCCCGCCTCTGCCACAACTACGGCGACTACTTTAGGGGCGACGTGCTGCTCGATGCCCAGGACAACGTGTACCTGGCCTCGGCCACCAACTCGGCCGACTTCCCCAGGGCCGCCGGCAGCTTCGGCGGCCCCTACCACGGCGGGCCTACCGACGGCGTGGTGTGCAGCCTCACGCCCCGGCTGGGGGCGCTGCGCTTCAGCGGGTTGCTGGGCGGCAGCGGGGCCGATGCGGCCTACTCGTTGCAGCTCGACGGCCAGGGCGGCGTGTACGCCACGGGCGGCACCACGAGCCCCGATTTCCCGGTCACGGCCGGGTGTTTGCAGGCCGCGCCGGGCGGCGATGTCGATGCCTTCGTGGCCCGCATCAGCCCCGATGGCCGCCAGATAAGCCGGGCCAGCTACCTGGGCGGCGCGGCCTACGACCAGGCGTTTTTCGTGCAGCTCGACACCCAGGGCGAGGTGTATTTGCTGGGCCAGACGCTGGCACCTTTCGCCGCCAGCCCCGGCCGCTACACCAACCCCGGCGGCACGCAGTACGTCCAGAAACTCAGCGCCCGCCTCGACAGCCTGCGGTTTCGGACCGTGTTTGGCAGCGGCGCCCGCGACCGCAGCGGCCCCCGCGCCGGGCTGCCCAACGTCAACCTCTCGCCCACCGCTTTTTTGGTTGACCAGTGCAACCGCGTGTACATCAGCGGCTGGGGCGGGGGCGAAAACCAGAACAACCGCTTCGGCTTCGCCAACGGCCACCTCGGCGGGATGCCCCTGACGGCCAACGCCGCCCAGGCCGCCACCGATTCGGCCGACTTCTACCTCGCCCAGTTCGGCCCCGATATGAACCGCCTGCAATACGCCACCTACCTCGGCAGCGACGGCGGCGAGGGCGACCACGTAGACGGCGGCACCTGCCGCTTCGACCCGCGCGGCTTCGTTTATCACGCCGTGTGCTCGTGCAGCAACCAGGGCAGCGGCTTCCCCATTCCGCCGGGGGCCAACACCTACACCGCCATCAAGGCCAACGCCAACTGCAACAACGCGGCCTTCAAAATCAACTTTGAAACCGTGCCCATCACCCTGGCCTTCGACTCGGTGGTGTGCGCCACGGCCCCGCCGCTGCCCCTGCGCGGGCGGCCCACGGGCGGCACCTGGACCGGGCCGGGCGTGAGCGGCTCGGCCGCCACGGGCTTCGTATTTACGCCCTCGCTGCCCCTGGTCGGCTTCCAGAACCTGATTTATGCCGTGACGGGCGACAGCATTTGCGGCACGTCGGCCCCGCTGCGCCTGCGGGTGGCCGCGCCCCCGGCCGTGGCCTTCGCGCCCCTGCCCGCGCCGCGCTACTGCCGGGGCCGGGCCACGGCCCCGGTGCCGCTGACGGCCACGCCGGGCGGCGGCGTTTTCAGTGGGCCGGGCGTGAGCGGCGGCAGTTTCAGCCCGGTGCTGGCCGGGCCGGGAGCGCACGTCCTCACCTACACCTACCAAACGCCGGGCCTGAGCTGCGCCCCCATCGTCGGCACCCAAACGGTGGAAGTGGTAGACAGCATTTTGGTTCGATTGCCAGCCGATACGCTCGTGTGCGCCACTGCCGCACCGCTGCCGCTGCGGGCCAGCCCACCGGGCGGCACCTGGGCCGGGCCGGGGGTGAGCGCGGCCGGCGCGGGCTTCGTCTTCACGCCTTCGGCGACGCTCGTCGGCTCCCAAACCCTCACCTACACGGCCCCCAACGCCGGGCCGTGCGGCGGCCTGGGCCAGCAGCGCATCCGCGTGAGCCTGCCGCCGGTGGTGAGCTTCGCGGCACTGCCGCAGGCCACCTACTGCCGGGGGCGCGGCACGGCCGCCGTGCCGCTGACGGCCACGCCGGGCGGCGGCAGTTTCAGCGGGCCGGGCGTAAGCGGCAGCAGTTTCAGCCCGGTGGCGGCCGGGCCAGGGCCGCACGTTTTGAGCTACGCCTACCAGGCTCCGGGTTCGCCGTGCGGGGCCGTCGTCAGCACCCAAACGGTGCTGGTGGTGGACAGTATTTTGGTGCGATTGCCGGCCGATACGCTCGTGTGCGCGGCGGCCGGCCCACTGCCGCTGCCCGCCGCGCCTGCGGGCGGCACCTGGGCCGGGCCGGGCGTGAGCGGCAGCGTGGTGGCGGGCTACGTGTTCACGCCTTCGGCGGTGCTCATCGGCTCCCAAACCCTCACTTACACGGCTCCCAACGCCGGGCCGTGCGGCGGCTTGGGCCAGCGCCGGGTGCGCGTGGCGGCGGCCCCGGTGGTGAGCTTCGCGGCGCTGCCGCAGGCCAATTATTGCCGGGGGCGCGGCACAGCGGCGGTGCCGCTGACGGCCTCGCCGCCGGGCGGCATTTTTAGCGGGCCGGGCGTAAGCGGCAGCAGTTTCAGCCCCGCCGCTGCCGGGCCGGGGGCGCACGTCCTCACCTACACCTACCAAACGCCGGGCCTCAACTGCCCGCCCGTGGTACTCACCCGCCCGGTGCTGGTGACGGACAGTGTGCTGGTGCGCGTGGCCTCCGACACCCTCGTCTGCGCCGATTCCGGCCCGCTGCCGCTGCCCGCCGCGCCCGTGGGCGGCACCTGGGCCGGGCCGGGCGTGAGCGGCAGCCCGGCCAGCGGCTACGTCTTCACGCCTTCGGCGATGCTCAACGGCTTGCAAACCCTCACCTACACGGCCCCCAACGCTGGCCCCTGCGGCGGCCTGGCCCAGCGCCGGGTGCGGGTCGATGCCCTCGTGCAAGCTGCCATTGCGCCCCTGCCCCAAAACAGCACCTACTGCCCCAACAGCGCCCCGTTGCCGCTGGCGGCCTCGCCGCCGGGCGGCATTTTCAGCGGGCCGGGCGTGGGCGGCTCGGTGGCAGCGGGCTTCGTGTTTACGCCCGGCGCGGCCGGGCCGGGCACCCACCAAATCGACTACCGCTACGCCTCGGCGGCCGGCTGCGTGGCCCTGGCCCGCGCCACGGCCCTGGTGCTGGCCGTGCCCGTCGTGCCCCTGTTCGCCGACACCGTGCTGTGCGTGGCCGCCGCCCCGCTGCCGCTGCCCACCGCCCCCGGCGATGCCTGGCGCGGCCCCGGTGTGCGCGGCTCGGTAGCAGCCGGCTTCGTGTTCGACCCCGCCACGGCGGGCGTGGGGGCGCAGGGGCTTACGTTTACGGCCGCCGCTGCCAACCGCTGCGGCGGCACCACGGGCTGGCGCATTGCGGTGGTGCCCGTGCCCGTGGCCACGGTGGCGGCGCTGCCACCGGCCGTGTGCGTCGGGGCTGCGCCCCTGCCGCTGGCGGGGCTGCCGGCGGGCGGCCGTTTCAGCGGCCCCGGCGTGCGCGGCTCGGCCGCCACCGGCTTTGTGTTCGACCCCGGCCGGGCGGGGGTTGGTCCGCATACACTCACCTACACGTATTTGGCCCCCGGCCTGAGCTGCCCGGCCACGGCCACCGCCACCGCGCTGGTAACGCCCGTGCTGCCCCTGACGCTGCCCGCCGACACGGTGCTGTGCCCCGGCAGCACGGCCCAAATCCGGCTGCGGGCCGCGCCCCTGGGCGGCACCTGGGCGGGTGCGGGCGTACGCGGCAGCACGGCGGCGGGCTTCGTGTTCGATGCCCGCGCGTTGCCTGGTTCGGGCCGCGCCCGCCTCACCTACGCGCCCCCCGCCAGTAGCTGCGCCGCCCCGGCGAGCTTCGGCATCAGCACGGCCCCGGTGCCAGCCTTCGCCCCGGCCTACACGGCCCCGCGCTGCCCCAACGTACTGGCCGCGCCCCGCCAAATCGCCTTTGCCGATGCCGCCAACAACGCCGCTACCCGCTGGGATTTTGGCGACGGCACCCCGCCCGCCACCGGGGCCACCGCGACCCACGCCTACCAGCAGCCCGGCACCTACCGCCCCGTGGCCTCGCTGCCCTACGGCCCCGCCAACGCCTGCACGGTGCAGGTGGCCCTGCCCCCGGTAGAAGTCGTCGCCCAAAACATTCCCAACGTCATCACCCCCAACGCCGACCGCCTCAACGACACGTTCAGCCCCGTATTTGCCTGCCTGCCCCGCCTGCAAATTTATTCGCGCTGGGGCCGGCTGGTGTACGAATCGGAAGAATACGCCAACGATTGGGCCGCCGAAGGCCAGGCCGCCGGCATCTACTACTACCTCCTCGACGACCACCACGGCCAGCGCCTGCGCGGCTGGCTGGAAGTGGTGCGGTAAGTGCCGTTGCACGGCA
>JANYFQ010000159.1 GCA_025362615.1 Hymenobacter sp.
CGCGCGGCTTGAACGAGTGGGGCCGGCCTTTGCGCGAGCCTGACCGCGCGTCGGAGACGCGAAGCCAGGGGGCAGCGCGTTAAAAACGCACGCCAACGCCGGGCTTTTGACTTTCTAAACAGCTTCAATAAAACGATGCACTTCAGACCCATCGAATGAAACAAACGCTACCTGCTATTGCCCTGCTTGTTTTTTGGTTGGCCGGCCCGGCGCTGGCCCAGCGCGGCTTGCTGCCGCCGCCGCAGCAGCGGCAGGCCGATAGCTTGCAAACTTTGCTGGCCCGCTCCGCCGGGGCCGATTCGGCGCGGCTGACACGATTGTTGCGGCTGGCCCGCCTGGTGCTGGCCGTGGACACGGCGCGGGCCGGCGGCTACGTGCAGCAGGCGCTGGCGCTGGCCCGGCGGCCGGGGGCGGGCGGGCCGGCGGCGCAGGCGCGGGCGCTGCTGGCGCTGGGGCAGGTGCGCGAAAAGGCGGGGGCCGTGGAGCGGGCCGTGGCCTTGTTTGCCGCCGCCCAGCAGCAGGCCCGGCGTGCGGGCCTGCCGGCGCTCGAAAGCCGCGCCCTGAGCCGACGCAGCGTGGCCCTCAAGCGGTTGGGGCGTGCCGACGAGGCCATGCCCGTGGCCCTGCAAGCCCTGCGCCGCGCCGAAGCCAGCCCCGATTCGGGGGCCGTGGCCGAGGCCCACGACGCCATCGGGCGCATCCACCTGGCGCAGCGGAGCTACCCGGCGGCAAGCCGGGCTTTCGCGCAGACGCTGCGCGTGTACGAGCGGCAGGGCGACCGGCGCGGGCAAGGCAAAACGCTGAACCTGTTGGGCATTGTGGCCCGCGATGCCCAGCAGCGCCCGCAGGCCGCCGCCTACTTTGGGCGCGGACTGGCCGCCTACCGCAGCCTCGGCGACAGCGCCGGCGTGGCCACCGTACTGGTGAGCCTGGGGGTGCTGGAAATGCGGCTTTTTACCGAAGAGAGTGCCATTCGGGCGCTGGTGCCGCTGCGCCGGGCCGAGCGCATTTACGCCGCGCTGGGGTTTCAGGGGCCGGCCGTGCTGGCCGATTTGTACAGCATCATGGCGGTCAATTTATCGAATGCGGGGCAGTCGGCGGCCGGGTTGGACTACGCCCGCCGCAGCCTGCGAATGGCCCGCCAATCGGGTGATTTGCAGGAGGTAGCCGACGCGCTGGAAGGGCTGGGGCTGCTGAGTTTCAGCAACGAGCAGTACGAAAAAGCCTACGAGTACGAGCACCAGGCCAAGATGGTGGGCGACACGTTGCAGTCGGTGCAGGCGGCGGCGAAGATGGCCGAAATGCAGACCAAGTACGAAACCGAAAAGAAAGAAGCCCGCAACCAATTGCAAGCCACGCAGTTGGTCGTGCAGCAGCAAGTCATTCGGCGGCGCAACGTGCAACTCGGGGCCGGGGCGGCGGTGGCGGCGCTGCTGTTGCTGGTGGGCGGGCTGCTTTTCAACCGGCACCGGTTGCGGCTGCGCGTGGCGCAGGAGCAGGAGCTGCAGGCCCGCGACCGCCAACGCGCCGCCGCCGTGCTGGAAGCCGAAGCCACCGAACGCCAGCGCATTGGCTCCGATTTGCACGACGGCGTGGGGCAGGTGCTCACGGCTGCCAAGCTTAACCTGGAGGCGCTGAAGGAACAGTACGGCCCCGCCGACCCTGGCCCGCAAACGCTGCTGCAAAACGCGCTCGAACTCGTGGACGAAAGCTTTCGGGAGGTGCGCGACATTTCGCACAACCTCATGCCCAACGCCCTGATTAAGCGGGGCCTGGCCCAGGCGGTGCGCGATTTCCTGAACAAAATCACGCCCGACGGCCGCCTCAAAATCAACCTCGAAGTGGTGGGCCTTGATGCCGGCCGCCTGCCGCCGAATACGGAAAACGTGCTGTTCCGCGTCATTCAGGAGCTGGTGCAGAACATCGTCAAGCACGCCCGCGCCACCGAAGTAACCCTGCAACTCGTGCGCGGTGCCGACGACTTGACGCTGCTCATCGAAGACAACGGCGTGGGTTTCGACCCCGCCGCCCTGGCCCCCGAAACGAGTGGCATCGGCCTCAGAAACATCGAAAGCCGCCTCGAATACCTGGGCGGTAGCGTACATTTCGACTCGCGGCCGGGGCGCGGCACCACCGTAACGGCCACCGTGCCGCTGGGTGGGCCGTGAGGTATGCCGTAGTTGGTAGTCGAAATATGAGTACATTTCGGCCAGCAAAGCCGGTGTTTAATTGTTTAATTGCTTAATTGTTGTATTGTTTAATTGTTGATGGCGAGTGCGTCTGTCCCGCAGTGGGCGCAGTGGTCAAACGCAGGGAGCGCAGTGCCGTTCGGGGGCCAGATGAACAACAATTAAGCAATGCAACAATTAAAAAAGCCATGTTCGGGAGCCGTATGAACAACAATTAAGCAATACAACAATTAAACAATTAAAAAAGCTATGACTGAACTCCTGCCCGCAACCGAACGCATTAACCTGCTGCTTGTTGATGACCACCAGATGGTGATTGAAGGCATCAAGACGCTGCTCAAAACCGATGCCGTTATTCGCGTTGTGGCCCAGGCCAACGCCGGCGACGAGGCCCTGCGCCGCCTGCGCGACCACCCCGAAGTGCAGGTGGTGGTGGTGGACCTGAATATGCCCGTGATGGGCGGCGTGGAGCTGACGCGCCACATTCGGACCGAATTTCCGGGGGTGCGGGTGATGGCGCTGAGTATGTTTCACGACCACGCTTCGGTGCTGGAAGTGCTGGAGGCCGGCGGGGCGGGCTACCTGCTCAAAAACACCACCAAGGCCGAGCTTAGCCAGGCCATCCGCGACGTGGCCGCCGGGCGCACCCACTTCAGCCAGGAAGTGGGCCGCACACTGCTCGAAAACATGGACGTGCCCGCCCAGCGCCCCGGCAACGGTGCCGCCGCCGACCGCCCGGCCGAGCTGACGACGCGCGAAAAAGAGATTTTGCAGATGGTGGCGGCCGAAAAGTCCAACCACGAAATTGCCGAAACGCTCTTTATCTCGGAGCGCACCGTCGAAACGCACCGCAAGAATATGTTGGTCAAAACCAATAGCAAGAGCATCGTGGGTTTGATTCAGTACGCGCTCAAGCACAAGCTGATTTGAGGGGGAAGGAGCGGTTGGCGCGGGGCTGCGCCCCGTGCCCAAGT
>JANYFQ010000167.1 GCA_025362615.1 Hymenobacter sp.
CCACTTTTCTACCGGCCACTGGTCTGCCGCCCTATCCTCGGTGGGCTGGCATCCCGTACAACCGGCGGCCCGCTACCCTGGGGCCGCCGTAATCATGCGCCCTTCCTTCCTTAGCAAACCTGTTTTAGCGCTGGCCACTGCCTGGTTAGTCGTTGGTTGCGCCCGCCGCTCGCCGGCCCCTGCGCCCGCGCCCATCGTCGTCGAAACCGTACGTACCCCCGACTCGCCCACGCCCGCCGTGGCTGCCCGCGACCTGGCCGACGTGATGACTTCGGAGCTAAAACTCACCCCCGCCCAAACCGCGCAGGTGCGCCAAATCCTGGCCGGCACCGTGGCCGACGTGAACGCCGCCCGCCAGCAATTTCCTGCCAAGTCGGCCCCGCTCACGGCGGCGCTTCAGCGCATCAACACCAACTCCGAAAAGCAGCTAAAGCAGACGTTGGGCGCGGCCACGTACCAGGAATTTCAGCGCAAAAAGCGGCCGATTCAGGCGCAGTTGCAGCAGCGGCAGCGGTAGGTTTTATTCGGCCGGGGCCGTGGGCGGCATCACGCGCAAAAAGGGCACGTCGGTGTCGTCGTACAAGTCGGCCAGCGGCACTTTCAGGCCAAGGTCGGGTATTTCCAGCACGTCGTCAGCTTCGCTGAGAAGGGCGTAAACCCACTCGTTGGCCTCGTTGCGGCGGTACCACTCCACGCTCCATTGAGTTTGCGACACCAGCAGGTAGTGGCGCAAGCTGGGCAGCTTCTGGTACTGCCGGAACTTGTTCGTGCGGTCATAGTTTTCGGTGCCGGGCGAGAGGACTTCCACAATCAGCACCGGATGACTGATGGTGAGTGTGTTACGGCGGTCGGCCGAATGACACGTCACCATGATATCAGGATAAGCGTAGTGCAGCCCCTCCTGCACGGCCAAGCGCATATTTTCGTCAAACACCCGGCAACGGCGCTCGCGGGCACCGGTACGCAAAGCCGCTACCAAATTGCCTTTGAGCAAATTGTGGGCGGAGCTTGCCCCCGCCATCGCAAAAACTTCGCCGTCGAAATACTCGTGGCGCACCTCGCTTCGCGCCTCGAGCGCAAAATACTCTTCGGGGGTGTAGTAGGTCGGTTGTAGTTCGGCTTGTCCCATCGCTGTTTCGGTTGTTTCGCTTATTTCGCTTGGTTTTCTTCGTCGGGCAGCGGCCCCACCCACAACGGCGGCACGCCGGTGGCCTGGTAGAGGTCAGCCAACGGCCAGCGCAAGTCCAGGTCGCTGATTTCCAGCACCCCGTCGGGGCCGCTGCACTGCGTCAATGCCCACTCGCCGCCTTCGGTGCGCCGGAACCAGTTCACGAACCAGCGCTCCTGCGAAATGAGGACGTAGTGGCGCAGGCTTTCGAGGCGCCGGTACTGCTGAAACTTCTCGTTGTGGTCGTAGCGCTCGGTGCTGGGCGAGGTGACTTCCACAAGCAGCACCGGGCGGCGGATGAGGTGGTCGTCGCGTTGGTCGTCGGGGTCGCAGCTTATCACCAGGTCGGGGTAGGTGTAGTGGCGGGCCTCTTGCACGGCCACGCGCACGTCGCCGGTGAAAAGCTGGCAGCCCCTGGCGTCCAGGCGGTCATAGGAAATGCGACCGGCATTTCCGGCGATGCGGTTGTGTCGTTTGCTGGCCCCCGCCATCATGAACAATTCGCCGTCGAAGTACTCGTGGCGCTCCACGCTTCGTTCTTCCAGGGCAAAGTATTCGGCGGGCGTAAGGTAGGCGGGTTGAAATTCGGCTTGTCCCATGTTTTTGGCGGTTTGATGGCGGGGGTGCAAAGGTATTTGCCTCGGCCTGACCGCCCCAGCGCGGGTTTCAACCCCGCGTTACAAATACGTCATCAGCCAGCCAATAAGCCGCTTGACTTTGGGCGTGTAGGGCGGGTACATCAGCTTGATGCCCGTGAAGCCCACCCGCTGCTCCAGCACCGATTTCTCGTTGCTGAAAGCCAGAAAACCGGCGTGGCCGTGGGCCTTGCCTACCCCCGAGTTGCCCACGCCGCCAAACGGCAGGCCGGGGTTGGCAAGGTGGATGATGGTTTCGTTGACGGCCGCGCCGCCCGCCGAAACCGTGTCGAGCAGGTAGCGGCGGTTTTCGGCACTCGTCGTGAACACGTACTGCGCCAAGGGCTTGTGGCGGGCGTTGATGTAGTCGGCCGCCTGGCTCAACGTGTCGAAGGTGAGGATGGGCAGCAGCGGGCCAAAAATTTCCTCCTCCAGAATGGCGGCCCCGGCGGGCACGTCGAGCAGCAGCGTGGGCTCGATGTAGCAGGTGGCGGCGGTGGTGCGGCCACCGGCGGCGATGGTGGCCCCGCGCTGCCGGGCATCATCAAGCAGGCCGCTGACGCGCTCGAAATGGTGGGCGTTCACGATGCGGGCCAGCGAATCGGACTGCTCGATGCCAGCCCCGGCGGGGTTGTAGTAGCGCTCGATGGCGGCTTTCAACTCGACCACGAGGGCATCTTTCACGGCGGATTGCACCAGCAGGTAATCGGGGGCCACGCAGGTTTGGCCGGCGTTGAGGAACTTGCCCCACACCAGTTTCTCGGCCGCGTCGCGCAGGTTGGCGGTGGCGTCCACCACGGCCGGGCTTTTGCCGCCCAGCTCCAGCGTCACGCCGCTGAGGTGCTCGGCGGCGGCCCGCATCACAATCTTCCCAATCTGGGGCGAGCCGGTAAAGAAAATATGGTCCCAGGGCAATTTGAGCAGGTTGGTGGCCACGTCTTTGCCGCCTTCGAGCACCAGCACTTCTTCGGGCCGAAACAACTCTTCGCACATCCGCCGGAGCAGGGCCGAGGTGGCGGGCGTTTGCTCGGCAGGCTTGATAATTACGGCATTGCCAGCCGCAATGGCCGACACCAGCGGGTCCACGGCCAGGTAAAACGGGTAGTTCCAGGGCGCGATGATGAGCACCACGCCTTTGGGTTCAATCTGTATCCAGGAGCGGCTGCCGGCCAGCGAGAGCGGCGTACTCACCTTTTTTCGCGCCATCCACTGGCCCAGCTTGCTTATCGTGTGCTTGATTTCGACCAGCGCCGACCAGATTTCGCTGGTATCGGTTTCGGCCGTCGGCTTCTTAAAATCGGCGTAGAGCGCCGCCTGAATGGCCGTTCGGTTGGCAAGCAGCCAGTCGGCCAGCTTTTGCAGGCGGGCGCGGCGGGCGGCCACGTCCTCACGCCGCAGGGCGGGCGCGTGCTGCCGCAGGGCATCAAAGTGCGTCTGGAAGGGGTTGGCGGCAAGGCCGGCAGTGGGATAAACAGCGGCG
>JANYFQ010000191.1 GCA_025362615.1 Hymenobacter sp.
CCCCACGCCGCCTCGCCCAAAAAGCCCCGACCGCCCCGGCGGCCGGGGCTTTTTCTGTTGTCCTTTTTTGCCGTGGGCCACCGCCGGAGCTTTGTTGAAAGCTCCCCGCCCATGCCCCACACCGTTGCCATTGACGGCCGCGCCCGCCCCGTGCCGGCCACCTGGAACGAACTCGACCGCCCGCTGCTGCGCCGCCTGGCCCCGCTGCTCTACCGGCGCTACCCCGACGCGCCCACCCAGCGGATGCACCTGCTGGCGGCCCTGCTGGGCCTGCCGCTCGCGTTCGTGTTCGCCACGATGACCCCGGTGCAGTTCCTGGAAATCTGCTGGCTGACCGACTTTCTCGTCGAAAGCGTGGCCCTGACCCGCCTGCCCGAGCCCGCCGTATGGGTACACTTCCGCCGCTACCACGGCCCGGCCGATGCCCTGAATAACCTGCGGTTTCTGGAGTTCGTGTTTGCCGACAGCTATTTTGTGGCCTACGCGCAAACCCAGCACGTGCAGTGGCTCGACAAGCTGCTGGCCGTGCTCTACCGCCCCGGCCGCTGGTGGGGCACGGCCGCCGCCGGCGACCGCCGCCAGCCCTTCAACGAGCACCTCGTGGGCCGCCGGGCCGAGCGCCTGGCCCGCCTGCCCGACGACCAGAAACTGGTCCTCCTCACCTGGTATCGCGGCTGCCGGCAAGCGCTGGAGCAACGCTACCCCCGCGTGTTTGCCGCGCCCCGCGAGGCCCCCGCCGCCGACACCGCCCCCGATGGGTGGGCCTTCGTGCTGCGCGAGATGAGCGGCGGGGCCTTTGGCACCCTCGACGAAACCGGCCAGCAAAACCTGCACACCGTGCTGGCCAAGATGGAGGACGATGCCCGCCGCGCCGAGCAGCTGCGCCAGCAATACGAAGCCCAACAAGCCCACGCCCAATGAACCTGACCGCCTACACCGCCCTCTTCCGCGACCTGGCCACCCGCCACGTCGCCATCCGGCAAACCCCCGCCAACAGCCGTTTCCTGCGCATCCTCATCAGCTCCGACCCGGTGCAGAAGCAATTGGATTTGAGCGAATTTTACGGGGCCCTGCGCAGCCGCCTCAAGGCCCCGCTGGGACAGCCGTTTCTGGTGCTGGAGAACTACCAGGTCGATTACGCCGACAACGACGGCGACTACTTCAGCCGCGAGCACCAGGGCGCGTACCTGGTGCTGCAAAAAGTGAAAATGGACGATTACGACGGCCGCGACGTGGCCATCGCCGCCTGCGAGGAAGTGGCCGAGGAGCTGCTGGCCGCCGTGGTGCACCAGCTGCGCCAGCAGTACCAGGCCCGCGTGTCGGTGCGCGATGCCTTCGCCGAGCACGTCGGCCCCATCGCCGACGGCCACGTGGGCGTGCGCGTGAACTTTTCGTGGGCCGAATCGGCGACGGAGGAACTGACCTACAACCCCGCTAAATTTTTGTAATCATGCCCGGAGAACGTTTAGCCAGCGCCCGTTTTACGGGCCTCTTCGAAGCCACTAACGGCACGGTGGTCCAGATACAGTACGTGGGAACGCGGTACGATTTGGTGGCCCGCGACACTCCGGCGGCCCCAAATGAGTTTTTGGCTCGCAATGGCCGCGACTTTGCGACCAAACTGCGGGCGCTCATGCAGCAGTTGTCCTTGCCCTACATCTTAGACACCGTCGTAAGCAGCAGTTCGCCGGGCATTAGCCTTGTGACTGCCGTAACCCTGACAGCTCCGGTGTACGACTTGCAGTACGACATCGGCGTGGTGGGCCTGAGCCCGAACACCCAGCTAAACATCAGCACCCCAGGGACGCAGGCGTTCCCTCTGGTGGAGTTGACAAGTACCATCGTGCCGGTGCGCGTGGCCGTGCAGGCAACCCAGGCCACGGTTTTCGGAGCCAGCGACGGGGCCATTGCCCTGACGGCCACCGGCGATACGTTCGCCAACCTGGGCGGCGGCCTCTTCACGTACCAATGGTTCGACGATGCGCTGGCCACCGGCCCGAACCGGGCCAACTTGCCGGCAGGCACTTACGTGTGCCTCGTTACGAACATATTCTACGCCAGTACGGCCCCCATCCTGGGGCTGAACCTGGGGGCCAACACCACCGTCACGGTGGTCATCACCTCCGACCCGCGCCTGGAAGTCGTCACGACCACCAGTGGCAATACCGTCACGCTCACGGCCAGCGGCGGACGGCCCGGCTACACCTACTTGTGGGCCGATGGGCCGACCGGACCCGTGCGCCAAAACCTCGGCCCCGGCACCTACACCTGCACCGTGACCGATACGCGGGGCACGACGCGGGTCGTAGCCGTCACGCTCGACGACTACCGGTTTTACTGGAGCCAAAACCCCGTCACGCTCGACCTCGATGCCGGCCCCGCCTACCGCGCCAACCCGACCGCCAAGCCCAACCTAAGCTTTGTGTGCGAGTGCTGGATTGAGCCGGATTACTTGAGCGGCACCTTCGTGCAGGTGGCCGGCCAGCTCGAACAGCCCGCCGACCGCCAG
>JANYFQ010000193.1 GCA_025362615.1 Hymenobacter sp.
ATGGAAACACTCCCCCGGACCTTGCCCCCCCCAGCATTGTAAATCATCCCCGTCGTCGTGGCCCGGTTAGAGGTGAGGCGCACTCTCGCATTGGGATAGACATCAGCCCCCTGCACCCGCGCGACCCGGCTGATTCGTACCTGGTTAGTAAGTTGCGCGTCGAAGGTATTGGAGGCGCTCCCACTAAAGGTCACATCCGTAAGCTGCGTGGTGCCCGTTCCACTGACGGTCGAGGCACTGGTGTTGGTCATTGAGAGCAGACCGTTGGCCCCACTGGTAATGGTGCCGTTGTTGATGATGTTGTCCTGGGCCTCCAACGTGCCGTTGAGGACAATGGCCCCCCCGGATTCGTTGGTCAGCACTCCCGTCACAACGAGTTGCACGATGCCCACCTCCCGATTGAGGGTGAGGGTTCCGGAGTTGCTGACCGTCGTGGCGACCGACAGGTCGCCCCCGGTAGTAATCGTCAGCGTTGCGCCCGTGTCGATGGTCAACGAGTAACAGGCCATCCCCCCGTCCTGAACGATGGGAAGGATACCTGAAGGGGGCACGACAATGATAACATCGTCGAAGCCAGCGGGTACCCCACTGGGGGACCAGTTTGCAGGTTTGAACCAATTAAATGGTTCAAGTAAGTCAGCGCCTGCCCAGACAGATTGGGCATTGGCCGTAGAAGCGACTAGCAGCAGGGCGGCCAGGAAAGTGAAAAGTTTAGTCATCTGACAAGGGAAATTTGAGGGTTTAACTAAAGTGTATGGGTAAGCACATTCATCCTGTTTTCATTGGCAAGGGCATCAGGTGAGGAAAGGAAAACCAGCGTCGCCCAGTTGGGGCGCACCGCCCGGGGACTGGTTTTCGGGAAAGGGTGGCCGGTACCGACCCCCATCGAGACGGGCCACGCAATGCGTAGCCACGATTCAGCTTGGAAGAAAAGGCGGCTTACTCCACGACCACGCGGTGGACCAGCGGCTGGCCCTCCACCAGCAGGTGCAACTGGTACACGCCTGGGGGCAGGTGGCGCACATCCACGGAAACGGGAGCCGGCGGCCCGGTCGCCGGGAGCAACTGGGTCAGCACCATCTGGCCCAGGCTGTTGGTCAGCAGGGCCTGCCCCCCCGTTGGCCGGGGCAGCACGAGCGTGACGTAGTCGGCGGCCGGGTTCGGAAAGACCTGGACTTGCCTGGCCAGCCCCGGGGCGGCCGTGGCGGTGGCGGCCGCCGGGTAGAACGCCAGGGCGAAGCGGCCCGGGGCCGTTGCGGCCAGGGTGCAGGCGTAGCGGGTGCCCGGCGTCAGCCGTTGCCGGCGGCCCGTCAGGGCATCGACCAGGTACACCGTCGTGCCGGGCGCGAAATGGTCGGCCTGGGTGAGCGTGAACACGTACGGCCCCGCCTGCGGCACGGCCACGGCGAGCGGCACGGTCAGGGCCTGGGCACTGAGCGGGGGCAGGCCATTGATGGCCAGTACGGCCGGGCCCGCCGTGCTGGCCAGGTTCAGCCCGGTGGAATTGGGCAGTTTCTCGGCATCGTAGCGGGCATCCCGGCCCGCCGTGGCCCCGGCTTCAAAGTAGACGTAGAGCGCGTCGGCGGGGCCGGTGCCCAGCGTATCGCGCAGCGTCAGCCGCAGCACGGGCCGGGTATCGGCCGGGCCCCGGCCCAGGGCCGGCTCGCTGCCGAAGGTGGTCAGGCGGGCCGCGTTGGTGAAGGTGAGCGCGGGCGTGGCCCCCGCCGTATTGACGCGGACGAAAAAGCCCTGCCCCGTGCCCACCAGGGGCGTGCCCCCCATTCCATTGACATAGGCGCGGTACTGGCCGGTGTACGGGCCGGTACTCTCCGCCACGTAGAGCGCGTCGTCCAGCGTCGCCGGCCGGTTCAGCCGGGACCAGTCCAGCGGGCTGGGGTACGGATTCCCCACCAGGTGCCAGCCCGTTTCCTGGGCCGGGGCGAGGGCCCGACCCAGGGACTGGACAATGGAACCGTTGTTGAGCGGCCCCGTGAACTGCACGGTTTCCCCCGCCGGCAGGTTCACGGTGTAGCCCTGGCCCACGGCCAACGCGTCGCTGAGGGCCGCCGGCGAGACCCAGCCCCGGTCGAAGAAGGAATACGCGGTGGCGGGCGAGGTGGCCAGCCGGCTTTGGTCGTAGCCGTACACCGTGGGGAAGGGCGTTACCTGCCCCGGCGAGGGCGTGCTGTTGTACGCCGCGTTGACCACGGGCACGAAGCCGGCCGTGGTCAGGCCGGCCACGGTGGCCGTGGCGATGGGGGGCGAAAAGTGGCGGTAGCCCCGCCCGGGGTTGCGGGTGGGGTCTACGTAGCGCTGCACGGTGGCCGCGCCGAGGACCACGCCGCCCGTGTTATCGACCAGGGCGGTGCCGGTGGCCGACGAAAGCAAGGTCAGGGACTGGCCGCCCGTGACGAGGTTGCCGCTGCTCAGGCGCAGGACCTGCGCCACGGCGACCGGCTGGGACAGGGCCAGGGTTTGCCCGTTGGCGACCGCCAGCGAGCGGACCTGGGCCGGTAAGCCCGGGCCGGTGACCTGGGCCTGGGTGCCGTCGTAGCCATAGGTCGCGTCGGGGCTGAACGAGCGGGTACCGGTCAGTTGCACGGCTCCGACAAGGCCGGTGGCCGCAATGCCGGCCGGGTCGCAGATGGTCAGCGTGCCCCCTGCCTGGAGCAGGAAGTTGCCGGGACCGGTCAGGGGCTGGCACGCCGTGCGCAGCTCACCCCCGTCCTGCACCGTGAGCGTGCCCT
>JANYFQ010000198.1 GCA_025362615.1 Hymenobacter sp.
TGCAAGCCCAGAGCCTGCCCCGCCTGGCGCGGGTGCGGGCGCAGCCCCACGAAACCCAGGCCGCCGTGCTGGCCGCCCTGCTGGCCCGCGCCCAGGGCACCGCCTGGGGCCGCCGCTACGCCTACGCCGAGGGCCTGGCCCCGGCCGCCTACGCCCGCCGCGTGCCCATCAGCAGCTACGAGCAGCTTTACCCCGAAATCGAACAGGTGCTGCGCGGCGCTCCCGACGTGCTCTGGCCCGGCCGCCCGGCCTGGTTCGCCCAGAGCAGCGGCACCACCAACGCCCGCAGCAAGTTCATCCCCGTGTCGGCCGAGAGCCTGCGCCAGGGCCACTACCGCGCCGGGCGCGATATGCTGGCCCTCAGCACCCACCTCTACCCCCAGGCCCGCCTCCTGGCCGGCAAAACCCTGAGCCTGGGCGGCAGCCACGCCCCGGCCCCGCTCGGCGGCCCGGCGCGGGCCGGCGACGTGTCGGCCCTCATCGTGGCCAACCTGCCCGCCTGGGCCGAATCCCTACGCACCCCGCCCCCGGCCCTGGCCCTGCTGCCGGAGTGGGAAGAGAAAATCGAGCGCATCGCCCGCCACGTCGTGGGCCAGGACGTGCGGGTGCTGGCCGGCGTGCCCACCTGGATGCTCGTGCTCCTGCGCCGGGTGCTGGCCCTGGCCGGCACCGACAATTTGCTCGACGTGTGGCCCCGCCTCGGGTTGTTTCTGCACGGGGCCGTGGCCTTCGGGCCTTACCGCCCGCTCTTCGCGGCCCTCGCCCCCGGCCCCGCCCTGCGCTGCCTCGAAATCTACAACGCCTCCGAAGGCTACTTCGCCCTGCAAGACCAGCCCGACCAGCCCGACCTGCTCCTGCTCCTCGACCACGGCATCTACTACGAGTTTCTGCCCGCCAGCCAGTGGGACGCGCCCGCCCCCCAGGCCATCGGCCTGCGCGACGTGCAAATTGGCCCCAGCTACGCCCTCGTCATCAGCACCAACGCCGGCCTCTGGCGCTACGCCGTCGGCGACACCGTGCGCTTCACCTCCCTGGCCCCGTACCGGGTGCGGGTGTCGGGCCGCACCCGCCACTTCCTCAACGCTTTCGGCGAGGAGGTGATGGTCGAAAACGCCGAGGCCGCCGTGGCCGCCGCCTGCCGGGCCACCGGCGCGGCCGTGGCCGACTTCACGGCCGCCCCCGTCTGGTTCGGCCCCGAGGCCGGCTCGCGCGGCGGCCACGAGTGGGCCGTTGAGTTCAGCGGCCCGCCCCCGCCCAGCCTGCCGGCCTTCGCCGAAGCGCTGGACGCAGCCCTGCAAGCCGTCAATTCCGACTACGCCGCCAAGCGCCACCGGGGCCTGGCCCTGGCCCCGCCCCGCCTCCACGCCCTGCCGCCCGGCACCTTCGGCCGCTGGCTGGCCGGGCGCGGCAAGCTCGGCGGCCAGCACAAAGTGCCCCGCCTGGCCCCCACCCGCGAGCTGCTCGAACAGCTCCTGGCGCTGGCCCAGGGCGCATAAGCCGCTGCTGGCCGGCTCGCAGCCGGCACTGGCCGGCTCAGGTGCCCCCGTTGCAGTACCGTGGGTGTATCTTTGAAGTCCCAATTTTTAACGCCGGCGCTTCGCTACAGACGCTTACGCCGTCGTCCTTCACCCCGCATGAGCAGCAACGACAACCCCTTCCGGCGGCCTTACGCTTCCACTCGCCGCCGCGCTGCCGGCAAGCGCGACAAGCGCACCACCTTCAGCGCCGACCAGAGCAAGACCAACAAAAACATCCTGCGCCTGCTGGCTTTCCTGGTCGTCGTGCTGCTGCTCACCCTGGCCATCATCTTCAAAGACACCGGCAAGAGCGACATTGCTACCGGGTTGCTGGTGAAGTGAGTGTTTAATTGTTGAATTGCTACATTGTTGGCTGTTCTGGATTGGCTGTTCTGAGGTAGGTTCCGCAGGGAGCGCAGTGCCGTTGTGGGCACGTATGAGCAACAATTTAGCAATTAAGCAATTCAACAATTTAAAAACTACTCATCCAGCAGGCTGCCAAATACGCCGCCCAGCATTCCGCTGCCCAGCACCGAGCCGCTTTCTTTGCCGGCGTTGCCGCCCATCGGGGCCAGGGCCTGAATCAGTTTTTTGATGGGCATCGACTGCAACCACACCCGGCCCGTGCCGCGCAGCGTGGCCAGAAACAGCCCTTCGCCCCCGAATACCATCGATTTGAGGCCGCCGGCGCGGGCAATGCTGAAGTCGATGCCCGGCTCGAAGGCCACCACGCAGCCCGTGTCCACGCGCAGCAGCTCGTTGTGCAGGTGTTTTTCGATGATGGTGCCGCCCGCGTGAACGAAGGCCCGCCCGTCGCCGGTCAGCTTTTGGAGGATGAAGCCCTCGCCGCCAAAAAAGCCCGCCCCAAACTTCTGGTTGAAGTGAATGCTGATTTTGGTGCCCTTGGCGGCGGCCAGAAAGCCATCTTTCTGCACAATCAGCCCCTGCGGCATTGCGCCCAACTCGACGGGGATGATGGTGCCCGGATACGGGGCCGAAAACGCCACCTTTGCCTTGCCGTGGCTGCCCCGGTGCGTAAAGTGCGTCATGAACAGCGACTCGCCCGTGAGCAGCCGCGTACCGGCCGAAAACAGCTTGCCCATCAGGCTCTGGTTCATGTCGGAGCCGTCGCCCAATTTGGTTTCGAAGGCAATGGCTTCTTCCATGTACACCATCGCGCCGGCCTCGGCCACCACGGTTTCGTTGGGGTCCAGCTCAATTTCAAGCACCTGAATATCGGCGCCCAGGATGCGGTAATCAACGTCGTGCGAGTTCATAAGGAGTAGCGCGGGTTTTCAACCCGCGCATCAACAGCGACGCCGGGCACTACCGCGTTGCAAATGTAGTGGCGGGCACCAGCCTTGCGCTAATCCCGCACCAACCCCGCACCACCCCTGCCCACGGCAGCACCCACGCGCGGGTTGAAAACCCGCGTTACGCCGCCTTACCCGACCAAATCGTCGTCCTTCTTGCGTTTGGCCTCGCGGCTGCTGCGCTTCATAAACTCTTCGTCCGACTCTTCCGGCTCGGCCGCCGCGCCGTCCTCCACCGGAAATAATTCTTCCTCCTCAGCCGCTGGCTTTTCGCCGAACTGCCCGGCGCGGTCAGCTATTTTTTTGTCGCGGACGTGGCGGCCCAGGAACTGGTTTATCTGCTCGATGGTGTAGTTGGAGGTGATTTCGCCCAGCGGGTTCACCCCGATTTCAAACCCGGCCAGCTCCTCATGCACGCGGGCTTTCTTGTCGGGGTCCTGCGGCTTGGGCTTGCCCACGGGCTTCTGGTTCGATTTGACGGGCTTTTTGGACATAAGGCGGGGGAATTGGGGGTTGACGTTTTGGCGCGGGCCTCCCGGCCCGTGCCGCTTACTTGGGGGCCTCTGGCCCCCAATCGTTGAACGACTTACGCTGGACGGCACCAACGATTTCGACCTGGGGTGCGGGCCGGAGGCCCGCGAGTAGCCGGCACGGGCCAGAAGGCCCGCGCCAACCGTGCAACATAGACCCTTCAACTCTTAACTGACCGCCGCGTTGCGTTTCAGCTCGAAATTCTTGCCCAGGTACACGCGGCGCACGGTTTCGTCGGCGGCCAGTTCCTCGGCGGTGCCGGCTTTCAGCAACTTGCCCTCAAACAAGAGGTAAGCCCTATCCACAATGCTGAGGGTAGCCTGCACATCGTGGTCGGTGATGAGGATGCCGATGTTTTTGTGCTTGAGCTTGGCCACGATGCCCTGTATTTCTTCGGTGGCGATGGGGTCCACGCCCGCGAAAGGCTCGTCAAGGAGCACAAACTTGGGCTCCACGGCCAGGGCGCGGGCTATTTCGGTGCGCCGCCGCTCGCCGCCGCTCAGCACCCGGCCCATGTTTTTGCGAACGTGCGTGAGGCTGAATTCTTCTAATAGCTCCTCCATTTTGGCCCGCTGCTGGGGCTTGGTTTTGTCGGTCATCTCGAGCACGGCGAGGATGTTTTCCTCCACGCTCAGGTCGCGGAACACGCTGGCTTCCTGGGCCAGGTAGCCCATGCCGCGCCGGGCACGCTGGTAGATGGGCAGCTTGGTCAGCTCCTCATCGCCCAGAAAGATGCGGCCGCCGTTGGGCTTTACCATGCCCACCATCATGTAGAAGCAGGTGGTTTTGCCCGCGCCGTTGGGCCCGAGCAGGCCCACGATTTCGCCCTGGGCCACGGTCACGCTCATGTCGTCCACCACGGTGCGGGCTTTGTACTTTTTAACGAGGTGGTCGGCGCGTAAAATCATGGGGCAAAGCTACGGCGGGCCTTGCGCGGGGGCCGCAGCCGGGGCAGCGGGGCGGCGTTTTGGCCGGCCAAAAAAAATATGCTCGGCACGCCTACTACTGCAAATGTGAAATTATGCGGTACTTTTAACCCTGGAAATTCATCCCACTCAACCAAACAGCATTTTATGCAGGTCAAAACTTTACTTCTCGCGGGCGGGGCGCTGCTGGGCAGCGCCGCTGCGGCCTCGGCCAGCGGCTTTCAGGTGTACCTGGGGGGCCAGAAAAACAACGGCATGGGCGGCGTTGGCGTGGGCCTGGCCCTCGACCAGGCGGCCATGTACTACAACCCCGGTGCCCTGGCCATGGTGCGCCAGAACGGCGTGACGCTGGGGGCCAACGCCTCGTTTGCGCGGGTGTCGTTCCGTTCCGAAAACGGCGGGCCGCAGCGCGATTTGCAGTCCACCACCACCACGCCCTTCGGGTTTTACGCCGCTTTCGGCCCCAAAGAAGGCAAGTTTAAGGCCGGGGTGGCCGTGTACACGCCCGCCGGCTCGAAGCTGGTGTACGCCGACGGCTGGGAAGGCCGCGCCTCGCTGACCCAGATTGACCTCAAGTCCATCTACGTGCAGCCTACTTTGAGCTACGCCATCACGCCCACGCTGAGCCTGGGCGCGGGCCTCACCATCCTGGCCTATGGCTCGGTGAATTTGCAACGGGCCGTGCAGCTGCCCTCCAGCACCGGCCTCATCGAGCTCGACGGCAAAACCAAAACCCGTTTCGGCGTGAACGCCGGCCTCTTTTTCAAGCCCAGCGACAAGCTAAGCGTGGGCGTGAAGTACAGCTCGAAGATTGATGCCACGGTGGAAGACGGCGAAGGCGACGTTCGCCTCACCAACGTGACGTCGGCCAACGGCGGCTCCGGTACGTTCAATGGCCGCTTCACGGCCACCAAGTTTGGGGCTACCATTCCGCTGCCCGCCACGGCCGCCATCGGTGTTGGCGTGATGCCGACTGAGAAGCTCACCGTGGGCTTCGACGTGGTTTGGACCGAGTGGAGCGCCTACCAGAGCCTTGACTTCCGCTTCAGCGGCAACGCCGGCCTGCCCAACACCGACCCCAACGCGCCCGGCGTGATTGGCGGTAACACCACCTCGACTTCCAAGCGGGCTTACGAAAATGCGCTGTGCTTCCGCCTCGGGGCGCAGTACAAAACCACCGACAAGCTCACGCTGCGCGTGGGCGCGGCCCTCGACCAAACCCCGGTGAAGCAGGGCTTCGTGACGGCCGAAACGCCCGACAACGACCGCATCATCGGCACCGCGGGCCTCAGTTTCGAGGCCAACGAGCACTTCGGCGTCGATGCCTCGTACCAGTTCATCCACATCCTCAAACGCAGCCAAAGCACGGCCGACCTGCTCGACAACGGCACCACCGACCGCGTGGCCGGCACCTACAGCACCTTCATTCACCTGCCGGGCCTGGGCTTTCACTACAACTTCTAAGGGTTTTTCTCTTTTTTTTCTAAACGACTTCAAATCCTGACGATATGAACCTGAATTTTAACCGCACCGCCCCCGCTGCCTTCGCCTTGCTGGCGCTGCTGGCCGGCTGCAAACCCGACCTCGCCGACGATTTTAAGTCCAGCGCCGGCTCGGCCGACTTTTCGCGCTACATCGCCGTGGGCAACTCCCTCACCGCCGGCTACAGCGACAACGGCCTTTACCTCGAAGGCCAACTCAACTCCTACCCCAGTATGCTCGCCACTCAGTTCAAGGCCGTGGGCGGGGGCGAGTTTGTGCAGCCGCTGTTTGATGCCAGCCAGGCCAGCGGCTCGGGCTTTCTGACCATCACGGGCTTCACGGCCACGGGAACGCCCCAGATTAACCCCGAGTTGAAGGATGCCAGCGGCAACTACATCGCCGTGAACAGCTTTGGGCCGGGCCGGGCGCTGCTGTCGCCCACTTTGCCGCTGCTGGCCCGCTCCACTGCGGCAGGCAACCAGAACCTGGGCGTGCCCGGCATCCGGGTGGCCGACGTGACGGTGGCCGACTACGGTAAGCTCACCCCCAGCAGCAACGCCGTCAACTTCAACCCTTACTTCGAGCGCCTGTTGCCCAACGCCGCTTCCTCGACCACTTACCAGCAGTACGTGCAGCAGCAAGTGGCCGCCGTGAACCCCACTTTCTTCACCAACTGGCTCGGTAATAACGATGTGCTGGGCTACGCCGGCTCGGGTGGCCAGTTCCCGCTCACGCCCGTGGCCGAGTTCGACACCAAGTACTCGGCCATGACCGATGTGCTGACGAGCGGCGGGGCCAAAGGAATGGTCGCCACCATTCCCAACGTCACCAGCCTGCCCGTCTTCACCACGGTGTCGGCGGCGGCGGCGGCGGCCGGGGTGCAGGCGCGGGCCGTGCCCGATGCCAACAAGGCGGCCCTCACGGCCGGGCTACAACTCACGGCGGCGCAGGCGGCTACCATTCGTTTCGGGCTGTTCATCCGTACCGGCGCGGGTGTCACGCGCGAAATTGCGCCTACCGATTTGATACTGCTGCCCGCTGCCTCGCTCATCGGCAGCCAGGCCACGCCCACCAGCACCCCGCTGGGCTTCGGGGTGGTCATTAGTGGCCTCGCCCCGGCCCAGGCTGCCGGGCTGGCCGCCGCCGCCCCGCCCAGCCCGCTGCCCAACAGCGCCATCCTCGACGGGGCCGAAGTGACGGCCGCCCAGACCCGCACCAGCGAACTCAATGCCGTTATCAAGGCCAACGCGCTCCGCAAGGGCCTGGCCGTGTTCGATGCCCAGACGTATTTTGATGGCGTGGCCCGCAACGGAGTCGTCACCAACGGGGTCAACAACACGGTGGCTTTCGTGTCGGGCAATTTGTTCTCGCTCGACGGGGTACATCCCACGCCGCGCGGCTACGCAGTTGTTGCCAGCGAGATGATTAAGTCAATCAACGCTTACTACAACGCCAGCATCCCCGGCCTCGACCCCACCAGCTTCCGGGGCGTAAAATTCCCGTAATTGCACGTTCCGGCTTCTGTACGGATACCAAAAGCGCCTTCCCCAGCCGGGGAAGGCGCTTTTTTTAGTCGCCGCCGCTGGCAACGCACCCGGCACAGCCGCGCCGGCGAATACCAGCGCGGCGCTATACTTTTGTGCCTGCTCCACCGTCGGAGCCAGCCAACGCCCTTGCGCTATGACAATAACTACCCGCCTTTCCCTGGCCTTCGCCACCGGCCTGCTGCTGCTTGCCGGTTGCGCCAAAGACACCGAAACCGCCCCCAGCAGCACCAACAAGCTCACGCTGCTCGCCGACGGTGGCCCGTGGGCCATCACGGCCTACACGCGCACCACCGGCAGCGGCTCGGCCGTAGACCTGCGCCCCGCCGCCGCCTGCGAGCGCGACGACCGTTACGTCTTTGGCCGCAACGGCGTCATCACGGCCACCGAGGGCCCGCTGGTTTGCGGCAGCGGCACGTCCACCACCGTCGTCAGCACCCGTCCCTGGAATTTCAACGGCACTCAAACCCAGCTCACCATCGGCAGCGGCAGCACCGGCATCCCCTACGACGTGGTGCTGCTTGATGCCGACGGCCTCAAATTGCGTTGGTCGCGCACCAGCGGCAGTCAGTTGGTGGTCGATTATTTGGAATATCGCAATTAGTGCAACGGGGCGGAGGCAGATTGCGCCGCCACGGCCGCCGCAATAAGCTTAGCGTGGTGCCGCCCGTTCTCAATAAACCAGCGGCTCGTGGCCCGGCCCCCGCACACGGTGCCGGCCACGAACACGCCGGGGCGGCTGCTTTGGTGGGTGGCGGGGTCAAAAAGCGGGGCGCGGGCCTCGTCGGCGGGGTCGGGCGCGATGCCGAGGCGGGCGAGCAGGGCCTCGTCGGGGCGGTAGCCGGTGAGGGCGTACACGAAGGCGGCCGGGGCGGCGGCCGGGCCGCCTTCGGGGGTGCGGAAATGCACGGCCGTGGGCGTAATTTCGGTGATGGTGGCGTTGAAGCGGGCCGTGATGCGGCCCTCGGCGATGCGGTTGAGCAAGTCGGGGCGTATCCAGTACTTCACGCTGGGGCTGATTTCGGGGCCGCGCACGAGCAGCGTGACTCTGGCCCCGGCGCGGGTGAGCTGCAGGGCAGCCTTGGCGGCCGAGTTTTTGGCCCCAATCACCACCACGGGCTGGGTGGCGTGCTGGTAGGGCTCTTTGTAGTAATGACTTACGTGGGACAGGTCGTCGCCGGGCACGGCCAGGCGCACGGGCACATCGTAGAAGCCGGTGGCCGCTACCACGTTGCGGGCCAGCAGGGGTCCCAGGTCGGTTTCGAGGGTGAAGTTGCCCTGCTCGCCGCTTAGGCTGAGTGCTTTGCGCCCCAGGTGCAGCGTCAGCTTCTCGTTGGAGGCTACGCGCTGGTAGTAGTCGAGGGCATCTTCGCGCAAGGGCTTGTAATGGGCGGTAGGGAAGGGGTAGCCCCCAATTTCGAGCAGCTCGGGCGTCGAGAAAAACTCCATGTTGGTGGGGTAGCCGAGGATGGAGTTCACCAACGCGCCCTTCTCCACCACGGCTGTGGCCAGGCCCCGGCGCTGGCATTCGAGGGCGCAGGCCAGGCCCACGGGGCCAGCTCCGATGATGAGAACGTCGAGCATAAGCGGTAGCGCGGGGTGGGGGTTTGGCGCGGGCCTCCAGGCCCGTGCCGATT
>JANYFQ010000205.1 GCA_025362615.1 Hymenobacter sp.
GATGCGTTCGCCGGTGAGCTTGAGGGCGGCCATGGCCTTTTGCTTCTGCTTCACCACTTCGGTGTTGTAGGCGGCGGCGGTTTCGGGGTTGAGGCCGGGGGTGTTGGTGTGCGAGGCCAGGGCCATGCCGGAGGTGGCATCAACGACGGCCACGGCCATGAGGCCCGGCAGGGCGTTGATGATGTTCTGGACGCACTGGCCGGCGGGCGAGGTGGTGGAGTAAGCCATGAGAAAAAAGGGGGGTTGGGTAAGTAAAAAAAGTTAATAAACAAAGTGCCCGTGGGCTTGCGGCGGGTCACGCCTATCGGCACCTAGCAGCCCGCCTGCTTCATGACCGTGCGCAGCACCTCGCGGGCCAGGGCCAGGGAAACATCGTCGGCTTTCACGGCCAGGTACACGAACCACTCGGCGTGGCGGGCCACGCGCAGCAGGTGCAGGTGCCGCCGCAACGGCATCAGCAGGTCGGTCAGTTGCTCGGCCCCGCCTGGCCAAACCCGCAGGGCTTGTTGTTGCTGCCGCACTGCGGCGGCGTGGTGTTCGGCCACGGTGGCGGCCAGCAACGGCCGTAGCCGGCCGTAGCTGGCCAGGCACTGGCCGCTGGCTACTTCCACGGCGGCCACGGCGAGCAGTTCCGGCAGTTCGTTCCGAACGAAAGTCAGGACCTTCTCGGCCTGGCTGTCCGCCGCCTCTCGCGGCCGGGCCGGCGCTTTGGCGGCGCGGGACTTCTTCGGCGACAACGGTTGGTCGGCCTCGGTGCCACTCATGTGGTTCAGAAATTAAGACGTGGGAATGAAAACCTTAACGCTGCCTTGCCAGCGCCACCAGCCTTGCCGGGAGTGGCGGCGCTGGCCGGGATGCCAGGGGAGGCGTACGCCGCCGAGTCGCCTAGCTCAGTATTTCAGCTTCCTGGCGGCACACGTCGCGGGCGATGGCCAGGTTGGTTTCACGCGAATTGACCACCAAATAGATGAACTTCTTGCCGTCGTCGGAAAGGTTGATGATGTGGCTCTGGTTGGTGAGCGAGATGAGGATGTCGTCGATGCGTTCGCCGGTGAGCTTGAGGGCGGCCATGGCCTTTTGCTTCTGCTTCACCACTTCGGTGTTGTAGGCGGCGGCGGTTTCGGGGTTGAGGCCGGGAGTGTTGGTGTGCGAGGCCAGGGCCATGCCGGAGGTGGCATCAACGACGGCCACGGCCATGAGGCCCGGCAGGGCGTTGATGATGTTCTGGACGCACTGGCCGGCGGGGGAAGAGGTGGAGTAAGCCATGAGAAAAAAGGGGGGTTGGGTAAGTAAAAAAAGTTGATGAATGGTTGCGGGGGCCGGGCCGTAGCGCGGAGGAGCTCACCCCGCTGGTCCTGTCCGGTTATCCCGAAACCGTTGCAATATTACCGGGCCGCCGCCGCCGGCCAACGCAGTTTTTGCCGGTTTGCCCCCAATTTGATGCGAGTGAACGGATATTTCCAGCGAGTGCGGCGCTACATTCGCGGCCCTAGTCGCTACTCGCCTCATGCCACCGCCCGTTTCTGCCTCCACTGCGGCCCTTTCTGCCGCCCCGCCTGCCGCCCCGCCCGACGCGGTGGCCCGCATTGCTGCCCTCGAGCTGGCCCTGCGCGAGGCCACCGCCCGGGCCGAGCAGGCCGAGCAGCTTGCCTACTGCCTGGCCCCGCCCCTGGCTGACGGAGCAGCGGAGCCCAACCCCCAGCTTCAGGCGCAGGAGCTGCTGCACTACCTGCCGGCGGCGGTGGCCACGCACTCGGCCGCCGGGGTGCTGCTCTCTTGCAACCAGGCTTTTGCGTTGCTGCTTCAGCGGCCGGCCGCGCAGCTCGTGGGCCAGCCGCTGGCGGCCATCGTGCCCCCCGACGAGCACCAAACGGGCCTGCCCCGCTACCTGGCGCAGTTTGCCACCCGCTCGGCGGCCCAGGGGGTGCTGCCCGTGCTCCCGCGCGATGGCCAGCCGAAGCAGTTGTTTTACCACGCCCACCGCCTGGGCCGGGCCGGCGGCGGTGCCCACGTACTGCTCTGCGCCCTCGACCTGACCGAGCGCGTGCAGGCCGAGGCGCTGCTGCGCCGCGACGCCGCCAAAGCCGAAGCTTCGGGCCGCGCCAAAGAAGCCTTCCTGGCCAACCTGAGCCACGAAATTCGCACCCCCATGAACGGCGTACTGGGCATGGCCCGCCAACTCGGCAAAAGCCCCCTCAACCCCGACCAGCAGGAGCTGTTGAGCATTATCCAGACCTCGGGCGAGCATTTGCTGGCCGTGCTCAACGAGGTGCTCGACATGACCAAAATCAGCTCGGCCCGGTTCGAGCTGGAGCAGCGCTCGTTCGACTTGCGCCAGTCGGTCGAAGACGCCCTGCGGCCCCTGGCCGTGCAGGCCACCGAAAAAGGGCTGACTTTTCACGTGGCCGTGCGCCCGCCCGCCAACGTGCCCTCGCGCGTGGTGGGCGACGCCTACCGCCTCAACCAGGTCGTCATCAACTTGGTGTCCAACGCCATCAAGTTCACCCCCGCGCCGGGCAGCATTGCGGTGGCCGTGGTGCTGGTGCAGCCCACCGACACCCACCTCACGGTGCTCGTCCGGCTCACCGACACGGGCATCGGCATTGCCGCCGACAAGCTGGAGCACATTTTTGAGGACTTTGTGCAGGCCGACGTCGACACCGCCCGGCGCTACGGCGGCACGGGCCTGGGCCTGGGCATTGCCCGGGCCCTGGTCGAGCAAATGGGCGGTACGCTCGGCGTGAGCAGCCAGCTGGGCTGCGGCAGCACCTTCGAGTTTGCCGTGACGCTGCCCTGCGCCGTGGGGGCCCCGGCCGCCGCCCCGGCCGTTCCCGTCGATACCGGCGCCCTGCACGGCCGGCGGGTGCTGGTGGCCGAAGACAACGGCATCAACCGCGAAGTGGTGCGCCGCCTGCTGCACGGCTGGGGCGTGGTGGTGGACGAAGCCGCCGACGGCCCGGCGGCCCTGGCCCTGCACGCCGCCCACCGCTACGATGCCGTGCTGATGGACATCCAGATGCCCGGCATGAGCGGCGTGGAAGCCACCGCCCACCTGCGCCGCCACCCCGACCCGGCGCGGGCCCAGGTGCCGGTGCTGGCCCTCACCGCCAACGCCTTCCGCGCCGATTTGGACCGCTACCTGCGGGCCGGCATCAACGATTGCCTCACCAAGCCCTTCAAGGAAGAGGAGTTTTACCGCAAGCTCGTTGCGCTGCTGCCGCCCCCCGCCGCCCCGCTCTACAACCTGGCCGAAGTGTACAAAATGGCCGACGGCGACGCGGCCTTCACCCAGCGCCTGGTGCGCTCGTTTTTGCAGCACGTACCGCCCCTGGTGCAGCAAGTGCAGGCCGCGGCGGCGGCCGGCGAGTGGCAGCAGGTGGCCACGCTGGTCCACCATGTGCGGCCCAACCTGGTGCAGTTCGGCGTGGCCGACGTCGAGCCCGCCATGCAGCTGCTGATGCGGCCCCTGCGCGCCGGCGCCAAAGCCAGCCCCCGCCGCCGCAGTGCCGTCCGGCACCTGGTGCAGCAGCTCGAACAGGTGCTGGCCCAGCTGCCGCAAGGCCCGCCGCCGGCCCGCCCGTAGCCGCGCTTCCCACCCGCCTACAGCGCCCGCAGCCGGAGCGCAAATTCCTCCTGGTACGGGCGGCTGACGGGCACTTCGTGCGTGCCGAGGCGGAGCACATGGTCGGCCACGGCCTCTACCCGGTGCAGGTTGACGATGTAGGACCGGTGGACGCGCACAAAATGCCGGAACGGCAGCCGCTCCTCAATGCTTTTGAGGGTGCCGCCCACTACGTGCTTGCCCTTCTGCATCACCAGCACCACGTAGGTCGAAAGGGCTTCGATGTAGAGCACGTCCTCAAAATTGACGCGCAGCATCTTGCCGCTGGTTTTCACAAACATATCGGTGCCCGTGGCCGATACTTCGGCGTTGGCACTGGCCGGGGCGGGCAGCAAAAGTGGAGGCGTAGGAAGGGCCGGTGCCGGCGCGGCCACGCGGGCAATGGCCTGGCAAAAGCGGGCGTAGCCCACGGGCTTCACCAGGTAGTCGAGCACCTGCAGCTCGAAGGCATTCACGGCGAAGCCGACGTGGGTGGTCACCAGTACCACGGCGGGCCGGGGCGCGGGCAGCAGCTTCACCAGCTCCAGGCCGTTGAGGTGGGGCATTTCGATGTCGAGCAGCAGCACATCGGCGCGGCCCCCGGCGTGAAAGTACGCCAGCGCCTCCACCGCATCCGGGAAGGAGGCCGCCAGCGTCAGCCGGTCGTGGCGCTCCACCGAGCGCTCCAGCGTCAGGCGGTTGATTTCGTTGTCGTCGATGACGACGCACGCCAGCCGGGCCGAAGCCGTTGCCGCCGGAGCAATTGCAGCGAAGTTCATAAAAAATAGCGCAACGCGCGGCCGTGCCCAGGGCGGTTGCGAACTGCCCACCCCGGCCCGGTGCCGCCGATTAAAAATCATTTTAGAGCAACTCCCGAATCAGTGTACACGAACCTGGGAACCGCTTTAGGAGCTGCTGTTACGCGGGCAATTTGAGCGTTTTGTGTTTCAGCTTGTTTCTCGTTGCCTGTTTCTTGTTGCCTTCGGGCCCCAGAAACCAGCAACAGCCCGCGCAACATCAGTTAGGAGAAGCAAAAAGCCCACCCGGAAGGCCGGGTGGGTTTTCGAACTCAAATTGCCCGCAGGCAACCAGTGGTGGTAGGGCGTGCTAGTCGATTGCAGCCACGCTGGCGCGGAGCACTTCGCGGGCGCTGGCCAGGTTGGTTTCGCGCAGGCTCACGGCCAGGTAAATGAAGCGGGAGCCGTCGGTGCTGAGCTTAAGCAAGTGCAGTTGGTCGGTGAGGGTGATGAGAATTTCCTCAATCTTCTCGTCCAGCAGCTGCAGGGCCGCCAGGGCCTTTTGCTTCTGCCTTATCACCGCCGCGTTGTAGGAGGCCGCCGTTTGGGGGTTGATGGCCGGGGTGTTGGAGTGCGCGGCCAGGGCCCGCCCCGATTCCATGTCCACCACCGCCACGGCCAGTAAGTCGGGCATTCGGGCCAGTATCATCTCCACAACGGTCTGCTCGGCGGGCCGCGTCGCTGCTTCCTCCTGGTCTGGCAGCGTCGCCAACGGGGTGTCTTGCACGAGCAGCTGGCGGGCTACGAGCTTCCGATAAGACTTTGCTTTCACCTCAGAGAGTTGATTGGTGGGGCCTGGCGGGGCCAAAACGCGGCTAGAAGAACAACCAGCGGTGGTGCTTGGCCGGGCGGGGCTGCAAGGTCACGCTGCCGGCCGTGGCGGCGGCGGCGCTCATCTCCTGGTCGTGGTAGCCGGCGTAGCCGTACTGCAGCGTGGCCGCAGCGGGCAGTTGCAGCACGTAGTTGCCGTTGGCATCGGTGCTGACGCCTGTCTGGGCGCCTTTGCGCAGCACGGTGGCACCCACCAGGGGCTCGCCCTTCTCGTTGAGGATGCGCCCGCGCACCGTCACCAGGCGGCTGGCCCCGGCTTCGGCGCTGGCAGCCGTCAGGGCCGACAGGTCGGCGGCGTTCAGGCTCACCGTGGGGGCTGCGCCGTGGTGGGTGCGCAGGCCAGTGCCCGCCATCGATACCCCGGCCACCAGGGCTGCCAGGGCCACCATCGTGGTGGCCCGGCGGCGGAAGCGTTGGGGCTGCTGCCGCACAAAGAGCAGCTGCTTTTGCACCCAGGTAGTAGGGGCCGCCGTCTCCACTTCCTGGGTCGTCATTTCCTGCCAGCGGGTCACGGTGGTGTGGGCCTGGTCGGCATCTTTGCGCAAATAGTTTTCGACGGCGCGGGCCGATTCGCGGGCCAAATCGCCGCGCAGATACGCATCGCGGTACACGGGCAGCAAAGTGCCGGTCTGGGGGTCGAAGGGAGTGGCAGTGAGTTTCATGGTTTCAGCAAAAAAGAGTGAGAAAAAAGGGTTGTTGGGGTTGGCCCGCAAGGGGCCGGTTCAAAAAAAGCATTTAGTGAGGAGCCGTCGGCTCCAGCAAGCCGCTGGCGCTGCGCATCACCTCGCGGGCCAGGGCCAGGTTGGTGTCGTGGCTGTCGGCGGCCAGGTATAAAAACTGCTGCCCCGAAGCCGACAGATGCACGACGTGTACTTGCGAGCGCAGCGTAAAGAGCAGTTCGCGCACCACTTCGTCGGTAGCCTGCTGCGCCACCAGCGCGGCCCGCACCTGCCGCACGGCCTCGGCGTTGAAGCCAGCCACCAAGTCGGGGCGCAGCCCGCGCTCGGTGGTGTAGAGGCCGGCTGCCTTGCCCGTTTCGGTGTTTACCACTGCGGCCATCAGCAGGTCGGGCAGCTCGGCGAGCAAGTGTTGCAGTGCCTGCTCTACGCCGCTGCTTTCGCTTCCCGGCCCGGTGTCTTCAATTACTAGCTCGTGGGTGGGTAGCCCCGTCAGGCGCTGTAATTGTTTGAGGAAGGGAAGTTTCATGGGGCGCGGGCAAAGCAGCCGCGTTGGCTGGGGCGTTCGGCGTTGGTGCGGGCTACCCTGACTGCTAAAAAATCGGATAGCTTGGTTTACGCACCGGCAACCGAACCATTGCACTGGGTGCCGGTGGTGGCCACTGAACAAGGAGAAGGCAGTGGCCGAAAGAGGCGGCGGGTGGCTTCTTGCCGGTTTTTGGGGTTGAGGGCCAAAGCCAGCGGGGCTTGTTGCTTCACTTCCTCAGGACAGGGGAGGGCGGGGCGGGGGCGGGGGCGGTAAGCGCGCCAGGTAGCTTTTGCCGGCGGCCGGGAGTAGGGGGAGGTGCGTCATCGGAAAAGTTGGTAAAATAGCGGGGGTGAAGGAAGGATAGGGGAGGGAAACCGCAAGCGCCAGCGTCAAAGTCAGCGAAAAAAATACCGAGACAACGCCTGCGCTTTTCAACACCCTGACAGCCCATTGCGCTGGCCTGTTAGAGTATGACAAATTTCAGGGGTATTTGCTACCCGAATAAATGACGCACGTCATTTATTCAATTGATTTTCATCAACAATTGTCCCGCTATGCCCAGGCAAATGCCTCGCAAAATGGGCGTGTGCCGAGCCTGCCGATGCGTCATTGCCGCGTCGGTTGGGCATTCAGGCCGCTTTTTGGTCAAACTACTGCCAGGCGCTGCGCTGGCCGCGCCTGGGCAAGGGGGCCGGCCGCGCTACCGGCGCAGGGCCATGGCCCAGGCCCCGAAGCTGCGCTTCGAGAGGGGTTCGTCGGCCAATACTTCCAGCGAGTGATGGCGCGGGTCGTGCTGTATTTTCGCGTAGAGCACCCGCAACGCTTCTTCTTCTCCTTCGAGCACTTGCACCACCTGCTCGTTGCGGCACAGCAGCAACCCGCTGATGTGGTGCGCCGCATTGTAGTGCCGGGCTTTGGCCAACAGGGCTTGCAGCTCGTTTTCGGAAAGGGCGGCGTTTAACGCGCTTTGGTACTTGATGCAGTGAAGGGCCATCGGAACTGCAGGAGAGGAAAGGAGATGATGCGGAAAGGAGCGCGGCGGGCCTGGCCCGCCAGTGTGGGGGCCGGGCTGTTAGTCGTAGAGCGAGGCAATCCGGGTCAAATCTTTTATTTTCAGAATGGTGACCTGGCTGCCTCGGGTGGCAATGATGCCTTCGTCTTTCAAGTCGGAGAGCAGGCGGGTGGCGGTTTCTTTGGCCGTGCCCACCAGGGCGGCCAGGTCGTCGCGGGCGATGCTGATGGCGAAGGGCTGGGTGTCGTCGGCGGTGCTAAACGTGTGGTAGAGCAGCACCAGGGCCTCGGCCACGCGCTCGCGTACGGGTTTGTAGGCCAGGTGCAGCAGCCGCACTTCGGCATCGCGCAACGATTTGGCCATCATTTGCATGAGGGCGGCGGCAAATTGCAGGTTCGATTGCCAGACCCGGAAAAAGTCGGCGCGCGGGATGTGGCACACGACGCACGGCTCCAGCGCCACCGCCGTGGCCGAGTACGCCAGGCCCGCCAGCAGCGAGTGGTAGCCCAGCATATCGCCGCCCTTGGCCAGCCGCACAATCTGCTCCTTGCCCTCGCCGCTGGATTTGACGACCTTGATTTTGCCCGAATGCACGCAGTAGAGCCCCGTGGCCGTCAGGCCTTCCCGAAAAATGATTTCGCCCTTGGCGTATTCCTGCGACCATTTGCTGCCCGCAATAAGCGCCATTTCGTCGGCATGACAGCAGCCCAGCAACTGGTTGTTGCGGCTGGGGCAGCTGAGGCATTCGGGAGCAATAAATTTGGTCATGCAGAAAGAAGGGATTGCCCGGAATCGACTGCGTACACAAAGGCTTTAGCGGAGCTTCCGGCATTTCTTTTTGCAGCAGCCCCAAACAAACTTACAGCAAGTCCGGGGTCAGCCCGCCCCATTGCAACGCGTTGCGCCAGCCATGTCTTTGACAGTCCGCACGTTTGCGTTAAGCAAAGGCGCAAAATAGCCGCGCTGCGGCGAACAGGGGCCGCACTTGCCGGGCGTTGGTGCCAGTGGCCAGCCGACAGCCAGGCCCCCAAACCTGCCGGCCGCTGGCCGCTGGCCCGGCCGCGCCCGCCGCCCCGTGCCCAACAGCCAGCGGCTGCGGCCCGGCCGCCGGCAAGGGGCCGACCGGCTCTTCAGCGTCGCCCGGAACGGTTTCCAGGTTGGGGTACGTGGCCAACGAATACCCCAACCAGGAAACCGCTCCAGGGCTAGCGCACCGTGCAACTGCGCCCGCTGGGCTTGGAATGTAAAAGGCAGGGGTTTAGCGCACCACGGCCAACTTGCGCGAGGCCAAAAGCTGGCCGTTTACGCGCAACGTCGCCACGTAAAGCCCCGGCGGCAGCGCCTGCACCGGCAGCGTGGCCTGCCCGGTGGCCCCCGCCAGGGCCACGTCGGCCACCGGGCGGCCCAGCACATCGGTCAGCACCAGCCGGGCCGTGCGGGTGCCGAGGGGCAACGTGTAGGCGAAGGCCACGGTTTCGGCGACCGGGTTGGGATGGGGCGGGCCGAGGGCCTCAAGGGCCAGCGCCGCGCCGGGGCGGGCGGCGAGCGGGAAGAAGCTCGAATTCAGGACGCGGGGCAGGCCGGGTACGCGCAGGTGGGCCAAGTAGGTGTGGTTGCGGGTAACGTCGTTGTAGGCGCTGGCCATCATGAAAGTGGAATCGCGTAGAGGCTGCACCCCTTGCACGAGGCCCAAGAAACCCGACAAAAAGGCGTTGGCGCGGGGTGGCAGCACCTGCGAGGTGAATGGGTAACGTTGCAACAGTATCCCAGCAGCGGAGAAGCGGTAAAGCCAGAAGGGCTGCCCGAGGCCACTGTATTCGGACGTGACCAAGACTAGTATTGTACCGTCGGCCAACTCGAAGGGTTGGTCCATTCTGAACACATTGGTGGTAACGCGGCGGTTAGGCAGGGCAAACACCCAGGACACACGCAAATTGCGGTCGAGTCGGGCCAGGAAGGGTCGGCGGCCTGCGTTGGCGTTCACCGAGTCGGCAATTCCTGCGAATAAAACTCCGCCATCGCGCAAAGGGCGTAATCTTGCCGATAAGTTGAAGATGCCTTCTATGTTGGAAGTTGTGACAGCACCTGCCAAACCTACAACGGTAAACCCTATCGAGTCGCCCCGTTGGCTAAGTTCCAACACCCCACAGGAGTGCCTGGCGGTATTCGGAGGCGCATACTGGACGCTGTAAAGCAAGGTGCCCCGGCTCGAATAGGTGGGCGCTACCAAGCCGAAAAAGTAGGGGTAGCGGCGGCACCAAAGCAAGTTGCCCAGGCTATCGGTGCGCATTAGCAGGTTGGCGGCCGCGTAAAATCCGCCCCCCGGTGCCTCTATTATGCTGGCCACGCTATTTTCGGGGTACGAGCAAGGGGCCATGAGCCGCGACCAGCGTACCCGGCCATTGCGGCCCAACAACGTGAAGCGCAGTCGGGTGCTGTCCGTTGATGGGCTGGAGCGGCCGGTAATTTGCTCGTTCACTATCAGCACTTCCCCCCGCCGGGTCACGCAAGCAACCCGCAACGTACCAGGGTCAGGGCTAGGTGTCAAGGTCGTGGAACCCGGCAGCGCGACCGTGTCGCAGGTTGTCACGTTAATGCGGGCGGCGACTTGCCGGGTGGTCTGGTACACGTTATTGGTCACTCGTCCCACGATGCTCAACAGCCACAACGAATCCGGCCGCACTTGCACCAGCGAATGCGGGCCGAAATACTGCAATGCGGCACTTGGTAGCACCCGCTCGCATAAAAGCTGTGCATGGGCGGGCGTTTGAAAAAATAAGCCCAGGCAGGCACACGAAGCCAGCCAAAAAGGGCACTTGAAGAGCTTGCACATGGCGCTAGCGGCCGACGGCCAGTTTCCGCGTGACCAATTGTTGCCCGTTCACCCGTAGGCTGGCTACGTACAGTCCCGCTGGCAGAGTTTGCACGGGCAAAGTTGCTTGCCCGGCTTGCTGCTCCAGCACAAGGTCAGCCACTACGCGACCCAGCAAGTCGGTCAGTAGCAGGTGGGCTGCGCCCATGCTGGCGGGCAAGGCGTACGCAAACGACACGGTTTCGGTGGCCGGGTGGGGGTGGGGTGGGCCGAGGGCTTCGGGCAGGCGGCCCGCGCCGGGGCGGGTGGCCAGCAGGGCAGGGAAGAAACTCGAATCCAAGACGCGGGGCAGGCCGGGTACCCGCAAGTGGGCTAGGTAGGTGTGGTTGTGAGTGGCATCTCGGTAGGTGCTGGCCAGCACGAAGGTGGAGTCGCTCAAGGGCTGTACCCCCTGCACCCAGCCCAGATAGCCCTGCGAGAAGGCATTGGCGCGAGGCGGCAGCACCTGTGAGGTAAACGGGTAGCGTTGCAGCAGCGCCCCGGCGGCGGACAGGCGGTAGAGCCAGAACGGCTGCCCTTGGCCGCTGCGTTCATCGGCCACTAGCACCAGCAGCGTCCCGTCGGCCAACTCGAATGGCTGGACCATGCGTAGGGGATTGGCAAGGCGGTTAGGCAGCGCAAATACCCAGGTTACGCGCAGGTTGCCGTCAAGCCGGGCTAGGAAAGGCCGGGGGCGGTTCGTTGAAGCGGAATCGGCCTCGCCCTGCATGAGCAGGCCGCCGTCGCGCAAGGGGCGCAGTACTTCGGCAGAAGGGCTGAACATCAAGCTGTTGCTGGCCCCGGTGCTTCCCGGCGGTCTGACCGGCGTAAACCCCAGCGAGTCGCCCCGTTGGCTTACCTCCAGCACCCCGACCCCGAGGTCGTAGTTGATGCTGCACAGCACGGTGCCACGGCGCGAGTAAGTAGGCGAACACAGGTTGCCGACGTTGCCGTAGCGTCGGCACCAGAGCATCCGGCCCGCGCTATCAACGCGCATCAGCCCCCCGCCGCTCACGTAAAATCCCCCGTCCGGAGCCTCCAGCAGCCCCCTGGCACCCGTCTGACACCCGCCGGTCACGAGCCGCGACCAGCGCACCCGCCCGTTGCGGCCCAGCAGCGTCAGTCGCAACAAGACGCTGTCAACACCAGGTACGACCTGCCCTCCCCGTTGTACGCTGCTCACTAGCAGCCCGCTCCGGCGGGTGGTGCAGGCTACGCGGAAGTCCTCGCCAAACTCGACATCGGGGGTTGGAAACGCGGCACCGGGCAAGGGCACCGTATCACAAGTGCTAACGGCCACGCGCGTTATCCGGTGGTAGGTCGGCAAGCTAGTATTGGGGCCGTAGTTGTTCAGCAGCCGCAACGAGTCGGGTTGGGGCTGCAACAACCCCGTTGTCCGCATGGACGGTGCCGTGGCGGGCACCGCCAGCACCCGTTCGCAGAGCAGTTGGGCGCGGGCTATGGTGCCCGGCAGCCAGCCGAGGCAGGCACACAGGGCCAGCCGACGGCCGTATATTAGGAACGTGCGCATGGCCCTAACGCGTTACCGCCAGTTTGCGAGCGGCCAAGGATTGCCCATTCGTGCGCAGGGTTGCCAGGTAAAGGCCCGGTGCCAGGGCTTGCACGGGCAGCGTGGCTTGGCCCGTTGCTTGCTCTAAGGGCAAGTCAATCACCGTGCGCCCGAACACGTCGGTCAGCACCAAGTGGGCGGCCCCAGTCCCGTGCGGCAGCGCGTAGGCGAAGGCCACGGTTTCGGTGGCCGGGTGGGGGTGGGGCGGGCCGAGGGCCTCGGGCAGCAGGCCCGCGCCGGGGCGGGCGGCGAGCGGGAAGAAGCTCGAGTCCAGGACGCGGGGCAGGCCGGGCACGCGCAGGTGGGCCAGGTAGGTGTTGCTTTGGGTGGGGCCGTCGTAGGTGATGGCCAGCATGAAGGTTGAGTCGCGCAGGGGCTGTATGCCCTGGACTTCACTCCAGTAGTTCGTGCCGGACGTGCCATTGAGCAATGGCAGGGCCGAAGAAGCGAAGGCGTACCGCTGGAGCAAGGTGCCGGTGGCGGAGAAACGATAGAACCAGAACGGTTGCCCTCGCCCGCCGTCAGCATCATGCACGAACACCAGCAGCGTGCCATCGGCCAACTCGAAAGGCTGGGCCATGTGCAAGTAATTTCGGCCCTGACGGGGCAGCGAAATTGCCCACGACACTTGAAGATTGCTGTTGTACCTAGCTAGGAAAGGGGCACTTATCCGGCCAGGTGTTATTGTATCGGCGCTACCAATAAACAGGAAACCCCCGTCCCGCAGGGGCCGCAGCGACTCGACGGCGCAAGCAAAACCTTCCCGGTTTATGAAATTGTTGCTGCCTGCCATGCGCACGGGGTGCAGGCCAAGGGAGTCGCCCCGTTGGCTCACTTCCAAGAGGCCGGCAGCATAGTACGAGCCAGCCCTAAAGGTTGTGTAACTTACGCTGAAAAGCAGGGTGCCGCGCCGGGAATAGGCGGGCGAGCGAAAACTGTACACGCCCCGGTAGGTGCGGCACCACAACAAGCGGCCCAGGCTGTCGAGGCGCAGCAGCGAACCCAACCCATTTGACCCAGCCGCATAGAACCCGCCGTCGGGCGCTTCCAAAAGCACCTCGGCGTTGTGTTGGGCCAAGCAAGGGGCTACCAGCCGCGACCAGCGTACCCGCCCGTTGCGGCCCACGAGGGTCAGCCGCAACCGAACGCTGTCCATGCCGGGGCGAATGGCTCCCGTTCGTTGCGTACTCGCCATCAACACTTCGCTCCGGCGGGTGACGCAAGCCGGACGTTGTTCGAGTTGGATGTCGATGTTGGGCGTGGGTACGCTTGCGCCGGCCAAGGACAGCGTGTCGCAGTTGCTCAAGCCAACCCGCGTCATGTGCTGCTTGAAGGCGGACGTATTGCTGGCTGTCGAGCTGAAACTGCCCAGCAACCGCAACGTGTCGGGGCGAATTTTCAGCAGCCCTTCTGCCCGGTAGTAGTAAGCGTTGGTCGGCGGGCCGGGCAAAACCCGTTCGCACAATATCACTTGTGCTTGAGCCGAGATGGCCAAGCACAGGGCGATGCAGACCCTCAGGGTCCGCAGCACCGCACGTTCCAGAAGGGTGCCCATGACCTTAGCGGGCTACGGCCAGCTTGCGCGCGGCCAACGGTTGCCCGCCCACGCGCAAGGTTGCCAAGTAAAGCCCCACGGGCAGCGCCTGCAAGGGTACGGTTGCCTGGCCGGCGACCTGTTCCAGGGCAAGGTCGGCCACTACCCGGCCCAGCACGTCGGTCAGCACCAAGTGGGCAGCCCCGGCATTGGGCGGGAGCGCGTAAGGAAAGGTCACGGTTTCGGTGGCCGGGTTCGGGAAGCCCGACCCAAGCAACTCCGTTGCTTCCGGGTTGCCGGCAAGGCCCGCCAGCAATTGCGGCGCGACGGGCAAGGCGCAGGCCCAACTCGTATCGAATAGCTGCAAGTACTCGCAGGCCGCCGCCGCCGCTGCCGTGCCCGACGCAGCGGCCAGGCGCAGCAACTGCCGCGCCTCTTCGGGCAAGGTGTAGCTGCCGGGCTGCCGTGGGTTGGGCCGTTGCTGGCCCACCGCGTCCCAGTAGCGCAGGTAGTTGAGCTGTTCGGGGTCGGCGGCCGTCAGGTTTTGCAGCGCCTGCCGGATGCGTTGGGCATCGGCGGGTTGGTGGGCGCGTTGGTAGCCACGCAGCAGCAACAAGCCCCCGCCTAGCTGCACCAACGGGCGGGTAGCGGGCACCGTGCGCCAGAAGGTCTCTAACCCCGTCAGGTCGTCGCGTTGCTGGTAGTCGTTCAGCACCAGCGCCAGCACTTGCCGTTGCCGCGCCGCGCTCATGGCGTGGCTGGTCAGGCTGTCGCGCTTGCTTTGCAGGGCCGCTCCCGTAAGCCCGGCGATTGAGCGATTGGCCGTTACGCCGTTAGGGTTGCCACTTGCCGCACAGTCGCTGCCACTACCCCGAGCAGATGTAACATTAGCACTCCTGCCGTTGCCAATCGGAACAAATGGATTGGTAGCTGACGGGCGCGAGAACTCCTGGCTGGAGTCGTAGCTGTGATAGGTGAAGGGGGTAGTGGCATCGTACACAACGCGCCGATTGCTGCCCGCCAAGCTCCCGCTGAACAGGTTGCCATTGGGCGTACCCGAGCTACCCAAATCCGACGAAAAGAACGTCTTGTCCTTCACCCAAATGCCCTTGGCCGTGCCGGGGCTGGCACTGGTGGCGTTGTCGATGGAGTTGCAACGCACGGTAGCAGTCAGGCCCAAGGTGCCGTAGGCACCGTTGCTTGGAGCGGGCTGGAAGGTGATGCCTTCGCCATTGCCGTAAAAATCATTGCCCCGAAAGCTGTAGGACACGGGCGAGGGCCAATCGGCCCCAGTGGCCAGGATACCCACCGTCAGGTTGTAAAATTGGTTGTTGTCTTCTACAGCCCCCTGATAGACTAGCGCCGCGCCCACGCGCTGCGAGACCACCTGGCCCGGAACGGCCAAGGTCAGCGAGAACGTATTGCGTTTGAGGCTGACGTTTTGCAGGACGTTGAGGCCAAACACGGACCGGTTAGGCGCGGTCGTGAAGGCCACCGGAAAGGTGCTGGGCAGTTGAATGATGTTGTCCTCGAACCGACTTGGAAACGGACTCAACGCACTGGGCGGGTTATTGGCGGAGTTGGTGTAAAGCCAGGCAGCGCGCCAGCACGAAACGAAGCGGTTGTTTCGCAGCAGCCCATTGCCCGGCAAGCCGGTAATGCCCACGCCCAACTCGGTGAACGTGTTGCCACTGTAATTAGCAGCCGACAAGTCGTTGGCAACAGGGCCGGTGGCATTGTAGTCAAAGCTGATTCCGTAAGAATTGTAACGGTCGGCGATGTAGGGGGGTGTCGAGAATGGTCCCCCTAAGTTCGCGCTCACCCGAAACCGGCAATTGGTGATTCCTTCGGTAGCCGTTGCGATGTGCGGCCACTCGGAAACGCTCCGCAGGTTATTGAAAAAGTTAGTGTTATCAAGTCGCAGGCTTCCCCCGGAGTTTACTACGGCCATTTGGGCATCGCGCACGGTCGCGCCAGTAGTTACAAGCCGCGCACCGGCCCCCAACACCGAAATGCCGCTCCAGAGCGAGGCGTTGCAGTTGGCCTGAATCGTGGCCCCGTCCAGCGTTAGGGTGCCGTTTCTATTGCCCAACGATGTCAACCAAGAGTCGTCGCCATCGGTTATCACCCGGCCGTTTTCTCCATCAACGTAGAACACAGTGCCAGGCTCCAGCCGGAAATTGCCAACAAAGCGCACGTTGCCCCACACGTGGTACACTCCGTTAAATACCACAGTGTTTCCGCCGTATTCGGGCCGGTTGGCATCAATGGTGGTCAGTTGGCCAAACTCTCCGATGTCGAACGGCAAATTAATGGCCCGGTGCAAACTGGCTTGGTAAGCCACGCCAGCCCCCACCGGGGCACGGTGGCTAAATACCTGGGTGCAAGTCGGCCGCTTGTTTGCCACGCCCTGGCACACGCCCACCGGCGCGGCAGGCACGCACGAGCCACCCTGTATCCCCGGCGAAGTGGGCGTGTAGCCCAACGGTCGGTTGCCCCACGTCTTAACCGTGCCGCTGGGTTGGACGCTGAGCAGCATATCCCCAGAACCAATGATTTTGGTTCCGGTCGGAAACGTGGGGCCTGGCACGGGCGATAATGCCTTTAGCACCGGCGAACAGGTGCCAAAGCCCCCGTGGCTGTTAGCCCCCCAAACCTTTGTAGTACAAATGGTGCCATTGTCGTACGCTGCAAAGCCCGTTGCGCCGTTGCTAACACCTAAGGCATTTATGGCAGCAGTACTACCCAGATAAGTAGCGCCATCCAACGCGGGCACTGCCGTTGGTACAACAGAAGAATTGGAAGTGCCGTCGCCAATTTCAAAGCCCCAACCGTAAGCTTTGTTGTTGGTATCTAGCGCGAGGCTCAAAGCCGTTGCTATGTGAATTTGTCGGATGGGGCTGCTACCTGGCGGAAAGGTAAGCTGTTGCGGAATCGAAAGCCCAACGGTGCCATACAGGCCAACACCCAACTCACCGCCTGAACCCCAGCCCCAGGCAAAAACTTGCCCGGCCTGATTAAGCGCCAAGGCAGCGAAGGTGCCGCACTGAATGGCAACGATGGGGGAGGTGCCGAAACCCGCCGTGAGGCGCGTTGGTGACGACTGCCCATTGCCTGCTCCTGAGACCCCCAGCGGTGTTACGCTCAGCCCCCAATGCCAAACACTACCGTCGCTACCCAATGCCATCGCATACCCATATCCCGCGTCGATGGCTATAATTCCGGGCAAGCCGGGCACTGGAGCAGGAGTTGCTTCGTAGCTGGAGATGAATCCCCGGCCCAGCGCCCCCCGCCTGTTGTCGCCCCATGCCAACACTACTCCATCGCTTCGCAGCGCATAGTTGCTGGCGAGCCTAGTTGTGACCGCCGCCACAATACTAAACAAGCCTGGCCCAACTACTGCTACAGGATTGGGCTGACTGCTTATCCCCCAGCCTTGAACACCGCCGCTCTGGCACACAAGCAGGGCATTGTCTGTGGCACTGCCCTCCGGGTCGAGCTTGTCACTTGCTACTTGGTTACTTGCTATTTGCGCCATTGCAGAACTAGCCAGCAGGGTCAGCAAAAAAAGCAGTGCGGACCACCGGCAAAACTGCGGGAGATAGAGTAGATGCTTCTTCATGAGATGGTTGGTTTTTTAGGTTTGCGGCGTTAAGATAGGACAAAAAATTGGAAATGAAAGTGGATTTGAATGCTCCATCCAGCGGCACCGTGGCTGCATATAGCTGTTGCTTGGAATAACGTCGCCTGCTGGGGCCCAATTGTCGGTTCTTCTTCGCGCTAAAAAGCCAGCAGTTCCGCCCAAACCCTGCTCGCCGCAATATTTTTGGGCCATGAAACGCTTGCCTGCTTTTGCGGCGGCGGCCGTTGCCGGCCTGCTCCTGACCGCTACCCCCGCCGCCGCCCAATTCTTCCACAACCAGTACCCCCCCGACACCGCGCGCCTCTACACCTACGTCGAGCAGATGCCGGCGCTGCCCGGCGGCGGCGGCAACGCGGCCCTGGTGCGGGCCGTGCAGCGCCGCCTCGTGCTGCCGCCCGACGTGCAGGCCGGCCGCACCGAGGGCCGCGTGTTGGTGCGCTTGGTGGTGGGCGTGAGCGGCGTGGTGCGCCAGGCCAGCGTGGTGCAAAGCCTCAGCCCCAGTGCCGATGCGGCGGCCCTGGCCACCGTGCGCCTGCTGCCGCGCCTGCTGCCCGGCCGCCTCAACGGCACGGCCGTGGCGGTGCCGCTTACCGTGCCGGTGCTGTTTTTTGGCCCCAGCCACGTATTTGCGGCCGGCGAAGTGGCACAGGCCGCGCAGTTTCCCGGCGGGACCGAAGGGCTGGAACGCTACGTGCGCCAGGGCCTCAAGCCGCCGCCCGACGTGCGCCAGCGCGACCTGCGGGGCCGCACCGTGGTGCGGGCCGTGGTGCTGCCCAACGGCCGCATCGGGGCCACCGAAGTAATGGGCAGCCTCTGCGGGCCCTGCGACGACGAGGCCCTGCGCCTCGTGCGGGCCATGCCGCGCTGGCAGCCCGCCCAGGGCTACGACGACAAGCCCGTGGCCGTCAGTCAGGTGCTCAACATTTGGTTCGAGCCGCCGCCGCCGCCGGCCGGCACCCCGCCGCCCGTGCCCGAAGCCCAGGTGTTCGACTACGCCGACCCGCTGCCTGCCCTGCCCACCGGCCCGGCCACGCCCGCCGCCCTCGCCCAGGCCCTGCTCGAACGCCTCGACTACCCCGACCGCAGCCTCGGTGGCACCGGCCAGGTAGCGTTCGTGGTCGAGCCCGACGGCCGCGTCACGCGCCCCGTCATCCTCAAAACCTTCGCCAACGATGCCCTCGACGAAGCCGTGCTGCGGGCCGCGCTGCAACTGCCGCGCTTCGTGCCGGGCCGCGTACGCGGGCAGCCCGTGGCCGTGCGCCTGGCCGTGCCGCTGGTGGTGGAGCTGCGGTGATGGTTTAATTGTTGAATTGCTTAATTGTTGGTCGTTCTAGGTTGGTCGCTCTGGGTTGGTCGTTCTGCTAGCTGTCCCGCAGTGGACGCAGTGGTAAAAACGCAGTGGGCGCAGTGTCATTCCGGGGCCGTACGAGCAACAATTAAGCAATTAAACAATTAAACAATTATGCAATTCAAAAACGAAAAAAGCCACCCCGAAACGGAGTGGCTTTTCTCACCTTTTTTCTGCAAAAAGTACCTAGAAACTAGGTAGGGTCAACACCTGACCGATTTCAATCTTGTCAGGGTTGTTACCGATGAGGCCTTTGTTGGCCTCGTATAACTGATGCCACTTGGCGGCATCGCCGTAGTGGTGCTTGGCAATTTTGGAGAGCGAGTCACCGCTCACAACAGTGTACGTATTTTCGGCGGCGACTGGTTTGGCAGTGCCGAAAAAATCGGAGCCACCGGTAGCCTTGGCGGGCTCAACG
>JANYFQ010000220.1 GCA_025362615.1 Hymenobacter sp.
ATGGAACGGATACGCCGCTGGCGCGGCTGACGGCTAGACGGCTACGGTTGGGGTGCGGTCTTTTGCATTGTTGGTAACGGATGAAACGAATACACCGCTGGCGTGGCTGACGGCCAGGGTTAATTTTTTTGGTTTTATGACGGTGATTTTGGACCCTGTGATGCCTGCTGTGGCGGACGTACTGACGTGGCTGCAAGCGGTGAAAGACCCGGAAATTCCGACGATTTCGCTCATCGATTTGGGGGTGGTGCGGCGCGTGGAAGTTGATGAAGTAACTGGTAGCGTGTATGTTCAGCTCACGCCCACCTTTGCGGGCTGCCCGGCGATGGATTACATGAAGCGCGACGTGGAACGCACCTTGCTGGCCCACGGCGTACCTGCGGTAAGGGTAGAAATTTCGTTGCAGGAAGCCTGGTCGTCGGATATGCTGACCGAGGCGGGCCGTGCGGCGCTGCGGGCGCACCAGCTGTCGCCGCCGCCGGTGCTGGCCGGGCAAGTGCTGGATTTGGATTTTTTGGAATACGCCGAGTGCCCCAACTGCGGGCAGCACAATACGGAGCTGCGGACACCGTTTGGGGCGACACTGTGCCGGGCGGTGCATTACTGCTTCGACTGCAAGCAGATTTTTGAGCAGTTCAAACCCATCTAATCACTGATTTTAAGGTGAGTTAAGGTGAGTTAAGGTGATTTTACTGACGGCTGAGTTCTCTTTGCCGTGAAGTGAAATTCATAAATGCAAGTATATTGATACCAAACCAAAGCCCAATCAAGGTAATCATCCTAAATCAGCCTTAAAATCAGTGATTAAAATAGTAAGTGTAGGGCTGTTGGTGGTGGTGGCAAGCGCGGCCTCCTGCAAGCGCGACAGCGCAAAGGCAGTAGTGGAAAACCCGGCGGCCGTGGCCGAAGTCAAGGCCCAGTTTGACATTTTACGCGACTCGGTAGACGTAAAGTGGAAAGCCATGACCGCGAGTGACGACCAGAAAATCACCATCACCCGCCTGCTCATCAATGAGTTGCAGCAAACTCCCGGTCAGAACCCCGCTCAATTGCAGGCGTTAGCCACTGCCAACGCCCGCCTCAAAGCCCGCCGCTACACCCAGCAAGGCATGGCCGAATCGGCAGCCATCGACCGCTACGATGCCGCCCAGGATTCGCTGCTGCGGGCGCTGCTGCCCGTGGCCGCACCCAACGGCGGGGCACCCACCGAAAACGCCCGCAATTTTGTGGAGGGCATCCAGCAACTCGACGAGGGCGTGGTTACGTTTCGGGTGCAGTACGACGTGGCCGCCAAAACCTATAATAACTACCTCAAACTACACCGCCCGGAGCTACAAAGCCTGGGCGATACCTATGGTACGCTGCCGCTGCTGCCACTCTTCACCATCGGCGCGGAGCAGTAGCATCAGCCGGGAGCGGCACAACGAAAGGTTGCCCGGCTTCTGTTGCACACATCGGCCGTAACTTGGCGTTTTATTCCTGTTTCTCCCGTTTCTCGCCCATGAAATTTTCATTTAACTGCTTCGCTATTAGCCTCTGTGCTACCGGTTTGGCATTGAGCAACTGCCACAAAGTGCCCGAACCCGAGCCAACGCTGGCTACTTGCGCCACGCCCGCCACAGTGCGCGACCTCACGGGCCTCGACGGTTGCGGCAAAGTGCTGGTGCTGGGCAGCGGGCAACGGCTACAGCCCACCGGCACTGCCTGGCAAGCCTTCCGCTCCGCCGAGGGCCAGCAAGTGCTGATAGATTACCGGGAGTCGCCCAACGCCGTCGGCACTTGCATGGTGGGCAAAATAGTCGAGCTAACCTGCATCCGGGAGGTGGGCAGTGCGCCCGTGGTGGTGCCGGGCGGGAATTAGGGCGGTTTCCAGGCCAGGGTATTGCCTTTTAAATAGAGAAGCTGAAGCTGTTTAGAAAGTCGGCTGGCGCGCGTTTTTAACGCGCTGCCGACTGGCTTCGCGTCTCCGACGCGCGGTCAGGTTCGCGCAAAGGCCGGCCCCACACATTAAAGCCGCGCGTCGGAGACGCGAAGCCAAGG
>JANYFQ010000250.1 GCA_025362615.1 Hymenobacter sp.
GGGCCTGCCCGCCACCGTGGCCAGCCTGGGCCAGAGCAACCCCTTCGGCCTGACCCTGACCCAGGCCACGACCGTCACCAACACCTTGGTGCTCACCGGCACCGGCAACCTCAACACCGGCGGGCAGGCCCTGACGCTGGCCTCCAGCGCGGCCGGCACGGCGCTCGTCGTGAACCAGAGCACTGGCATCGTGGTGGGCAACACCACCGTGCAGCGCTACATCGACCCCAGCGGCAACAGCGGCCTGGGCTACCGCCAATACGGCAGCCCGGTGGCGGCGCAGCCGTTCACGGGCCTGGCCACGGCCGGCTTCACGCCCGCGCTTGACGCGAGCTACAACGCCTCGCCCACGCCCTACACCGCCACCTACGCCGGCGGCTTCCCCAACGTGTTCGGCTACAACGAAGCCCGCGTGAACACCGTGACCAACAACATTCCCGATGCCTTCTCGAAAGGTTGGTTCGTGCCCGGCGGCAACATGGTCGTCGGCCGTGGCTACACCGTGGCCATCCCGGCTTCGAGCAAAATCAGCTTCGTGGGCACGCTCAACACCGGCGACCAGACCCTGACACTGCCCCGCACCGGCGGCACAAACGGCGGCTGGCACCTGGTGGGCAACCCCTACGCCGCCCCGCTCAACTACGGCAACGTGCTGGCCGCCGACCGCAGCGGCCTCGACGCGGCCGTGTACGTGTTTGCCAGCAGCAGCCAGTACGGCGGCAGCTACCGCAGCTACACCAACGGCGTGGGGGGCAACCCCATCATCCCCACCGGGCAGGGCTTTTTCGTGCGGACCAGCACCAGCGCCGGCGGTAGCCTCACTTTCCGCAACGCCCAGCGCGAAACCTCGGCCAACGCCACGGCTTTCCAGCGCGGCGCGGCCGACGTGCGCCCGCAGGTGCAACTGGCCCTGGCCACCGCCGGCCAACCCGCCGACGTGGCGTATCTCTACTTCGAGAACGGTGCCACCACCGGGGTCGATGGCGAATTTGATGCCGTGAAAATGCCCAACCTTGGCACCCCCGGCCTGGCTACTGTGGCTGCCGGCACCGAACTGGCCATCAACGGCCTGCCCGCGTTGGCCGCTGGCCTCCGCGTACCCCTCACGCTCCGCGCCCCGGCTGCCGGCTCCTACTCGCTGCAAGCCGCCGCGCTGCTCAACCTGCCCGCCGGCCTGCCGGTGTACCTCACCGATGCCCGCACCGGCCGCAGTACGCTGCTCACCGCCACCACGCGCTACGCTTTCGCCCTGACGGCTGCTGAAGCCGCTGCGCCCATCGCCGGGCGCTTTGCCCTGCACTTCGGCCCGCTGGGCAGTGCCCTGGCCACCAGCAACGGCCTGACCGCCGCTGCCCTGGGCCTCTACCCCAACCCGGCCACGGCCAGCGTGCGCCTGCTCGTGCCGGCCGTGGCCGGTGCCACCGCCGCGCAAGCCACACTGCTCAACGCCCTGGGCCAACCGGTGCGGGCGTTTGCCCCCGCCGCACTGTCGGCCGAAGGCCTGAACACCACGCTCAACCTGACGGGCATCGCCCCCGGCCTCTACACCCTGCGCGTGCAGGCCGGAGCCGCCAGCGTAGCCCGCAAGCTGGTAGTGGAATAACCACTGCCGCCGGCCCTCGGGCCTGACGTGTACCAAAGCCCTGCGAACCCGTTGGTTTGCAGGGCTTTTTTGTGATGAAACGGCTTAGAGCGGTTCCCAGGTCGGTGGTACACAGAACGTGTACACGGACTTGGAAACCGCTCCAGAGCAATTCCTGGGTCGGTGTGCGTCCAACGTGTACCAACGTGAAAAACGCTGCGGACCGGGCAACAAGGGCTCCGGTGTCGCTACTTTGCAGTTTCGTTACGTTTCGCCCGCGCCGTGTTTACCCGCCAAACCCTTGTTCGCCGCAGCACCAGCAAAGTTTTCGACCGCGGCGAAGCGCTTTGGCAGGCCGGGGCCGTCCGGAAGCTCAGCCACCCCGCGCCCACCCGCTTCAGTGCCCGCGTAAAGGGCACGTCCAGCTACACCACCGAAGCCTGGCTGGCCAGCGGCGAGGCGGAGTTCAGCTGCGATTGCCCCTACGCCTTCGAGGGCATTTGCAAGCACGCGGTGGCCCTGGGCCTGGCCATTCTCGACACCTACGGCAGTGTCCTCGGCGCTGCTCCGCTCGCGGCGGCCAATCCGCTGCCGCAAGCCGTCGCGGCGGCCTGGGCCGCCTGGGCCGAGGCCCTCAAACTCGATTTTTTGCGCCAGGCCCTCGCCAAAAACGACGACCTGGCCCGGCAGTTCCTGGCCTTCGGTGCCCCGGCAGTCCCGGCCCAAGCCAACAAAAGGCCCCCGGCCAAAGCCCCCGACCCACTCCGCCAGCTCGCCGAGCGCCTCACCGAAGCCCTCAGTACGCTCGACTTCGGCGAAGCCTTTTGGGAAGACCACGAGGAAGAATTTTACCACGAGGAGGACAACGACGTTCTCGACGACACCGTGCGGGAAGCGCTGATGCCCTTTGCCGCCGAGCTGGGCCAACTGGCCCGCGCCGGGCAACTCGCCCTGGCCCTGCGCTACTGGGCCACGGCCTGCGCCGCCATCTATCAGGTAGAAGAGCCCGCCGACGATGCCTACGGCAGCTTCGGCGATTTTGGCACCGATGCCCTGCACTGCTGGCACAAGGCCCTGGCGGCCACCGCCGACTGGCCCGCCGTGCTGCTGGTCCCCGTGCTGCCCCCGGCCGAAACCGCCGCCGCCCTGGCTTGGCTCGCCGCCTACTTCGCCAACCCACCCGCCCGCTGGCCGGGCTTCGAGGACAGTTGGTTGCCCGTGCTGCAAGCCCTGGCCGACGAGCCCGCCGCCGCCGCCCAACTGACCCAACTGCTCCAGGCGGCCCGCTTCGGGCCCGCCACCGCCGCCCGCCTGCGCCTGCGCCTGGCCGAAGCCACCGCCGACCACCCCGCCTGGGTGGCTGCCGCCGAGGCCCTGCTGCCCACCGATGCCGACGTGGC
>JANYFQ010000256.1 GCA_025362615.1 Hymenobacter sp.
GCCCACCTTCCGCCAGAACGATTTGGTGGTCGTCCGCATCACCCTCACCGCCCCCGGCGCGGCCAACGAAATCAAGAACGTGGCCATCACCGACTTACTGCCCGCTGGCCTCGAAATTGAAAACCCCCGCCTCGGTGCCCAGCGCGATTTGGCCTGGATAACGAACGCCGCCACCCCCGATTATTTTGACGTGCGCGACGACCGCATCAATTATTTCTGCACCGCCACCGGCACGCCCAAATCGTTTTATTACCTGGCCCGCGCCGTCAGCAAAGGCAGTTTTAAGTTAGGACCGGTCAGCGCCGATGCTATGTATAATGCTGAATACCATTCGTATAATGGCGCGGGTCTGGTGCGGGTAAATTAAAAATTTAGCGCACAGAGTTCACAGAGTTTCGAGGAGTTTTTTTGATGAACGTAAAAACTCTTTTTAACTCTGTGAACTCTGTGCGAAATTTTTTTTCGATGAATTATAAACGCTTGTTCGGCGGCTTGGCAGCAACAATTCTGCTGCTCTTTCTACTCGATTACGCCTTTCCCCTGCCCCCGCCGCCGCAATATTCGCCCATCGTATTGGCCGCCGATGGCAGTGTGCTTCACGCCTACCTCAACCCCACCCAAAAGTGGCGGATGAAAACCGAATTATCGGAAATAACTCCGGCTTTGCAGCGGGCAATTATAAATAAGGAAGACCGGTATTTCAATTACCATTTCGGCGTCAATTTCATTTCGATAATTAAAGCTGCCGGGCGCAATGTCTTTAAGCAAGGACGCACCACCGGGGCCAGCACCATCACAATGCAAGTAGCTCGTTTGCTGGAGCCTAAGGAGCGCACATTCGGCAATAAAATACTGGAAATGGCGCGGGCCACGCAGCTCGAAATTCATTACAGCAAGGCCGAAATTCTGCAATTGTATTTGAATCTCGTGCCCTATGGCAGCAACATTGAAGGCGTAAAATCGGCGGCACTTTTATATTTTCAGCAGCCGCCCGATTATTTGTCGCTGGCCCAAACCGTGACGCTGGCAATTATCCCCAATCAGCCGCGTATTTTAGTTTTGGGGAAGAATAACGCTAAAATTCTGACGGAAAGAAACCGCTGGTTACGGCAATTTCAGGCGCAGCATTTATTCCCCGAGCAGGACGTTGCCGATGCCCTGGCCGAGCCGCTCACGGCCGAGCGCCACGCGGCCCCTGCCCTGGCCCCGCACCTGGCGCGGCGGCTGGTGGCGCAGTTTCCGGGCCAGCCCATTATCCGCAGCACACTGGAACGCGGCCCCCAAAGCAAGGCCGAAGACCTGACCCGCAACTACGTCCGCCGCTTGCACGAGCTGGGCATTTCGCAGGCCGCCGTGCTGGTCGTGAACAACCGTAGCCACGCCATGGAAGCCTACGTCGGCTCCGCCGATTTTGCCGATTTTGTTGGTCAGGGTCAGGTAGATGGGGTGCGAGCGGTGCGCTCGCCGGGCAGTACGCTCAAGCCGCTTTTGTACGGGCTGGCGCTCGATGCGGGCCTGCTTACGCCCAAGCGCAAGCTGCCCGACGTGCCCGGAAACTTTAACGGTTTTCGGCCCGAAAACTTCGACAAAACCTGCCAGGGCGAAGTCACGATGGAGCGGGCACTGACGTACTCGCTCAACATTCCGGCCGTGCAAACCCTGGCCGACGTGGGCGTGCCCACCCTCACGGCGCGGCTGCAACAAGCCGGTTTTAAGCAAATAGCCCGCGACGCGCCCCGCCTGGGCCTGAGCACGATTCTGGGCGGCTGCAGCGCCTCGCTCGAAGAATTGACCGGCCTTTTTTCAGCATTGGCCAACGAAGGAAATTACCAACCCCTCGTTTTTCTGCAACCCAAAAACCCAACACCCAACCCCAAAGACCCAATACCCAAAACCCAACACCTAAAACCTAAAACCCAACACCCTGGCTTGCGAGCTAAAGCTCACGCCACATTACTAAGCACCAAGCACCAAGCATTAAGCACTATCCTCTCCCCCGCCGCCGCCTTCCTCATCACCGACATTCTTTCGCAGCGCACCCGGCCCGACCTGCCGGCCGGCTACGAGCGCAGCCTGCGCCTGCCGCACATTGCCTGGAAAACCGGCACCAGCTACGGCCGCCGCGATGCCTGGAGCCTGGGCTACAACGCCGATTACACCATCGGGGTGTGGGTGGGCAATTTTTCGGGGCAGGGCAGCCCCGCCCTCACCGGGGCCGACGTGGCCTCGCCGCTGCTCTTCACGCTCTTCAACACCCTCACCTACAACCGCGCCCGCAGCGCCCCCGCGCCGCCCGCCAGCCTCAATTTCCGGCTGGTGTGCGCCGAAACCGGCCTCGTGCCCGGCGAACACTGTGCCAACCAACTCATTGATTATTACCTGCCCGGCGTGTCGTCAGCCCGGCACTGCGAGCATTTGCGCGAGGTGCTGGTATCGGCCGACGGCGGCACGAGTTACTGCCGGGCCTGCGTGCCGGCCAGCGGCTACCGGCGGCAGCTTTTCGCCAACCCCGCGCCCGCCGTGCTGGCCTTCCGCGAGGCGCGGGGCCTGCCGGGGCAACGCCTGCCGCCGCACCACGCTGCCTGCCGCCTCGTGCATACCACGCCCGGCGCAAGCACCGGCCCGGCTCTGGCCATCACCGCCCCCACCCCCAACGCCGAGTACCTCCTCGACCCCGCCGACCGCCCCCAACTGGCCCTGGCCTGCGCCGCCGGCCCCGACGTCCGGCGCGTGTACTGGTATGTGAACGACCAATTTTTGCAAGCCGCCGGGGCCACGGAGCGGGTGTTTTTCCGACCGCCGCAGGGCACCGTGAAGATTTCGTGCGCCGACGACCAGGGCCGCAACGTGGACGCGCAAATCCTGGTGCGGGGGTTGTGAGGCGACGTAACGCGGGTTTTCAACCCGCGCTTCAAAACGTCAGGCGCATCCTCATCAATTCGTGCGTCAGGCTAACAAGTACATCCTGACTGCCTAGTGCGCGGCCTGAAAACCCGCGTTACCGTAAGCTCAACCTTAATGCATTCGCGCTCGTATTGGCACGGTGGTTGCAAAACGTCCCTAAGCGGCGCAGTGTAATTCGCTCATTTTTAATTTTTTACTTATCATGAAAAACTCCCGCTGGATTTTCGCCATTGTCCTGTTCTTCGCCTTTGCGCTGGGCAATTTTGCCCAAGCCCAAGACCGTAAAGGTTGGAGCCCGCAAGCTAAAGGAGCCGTAATTGGTGGCCTGGGCGGCGCGGCAGCCGGGGCCATCATCAACAAGCGCAACCGGGCCGTAGGCGGCGTGGTGGGCGGCGTGGCCGGAGCCGGCGTTGGTTACGCCATCGGCAAGCACACCGACAACAAGCGCAAGGAACGCGCCCGCATCGCTGCCGAAAACGCCGCCATTGCCCGCAATGCCGAGTACCGCCAGGCCCGCAATTCGAGCCGGGACAACGGCAGCCGCGCCGCTGGCGCTACCGCCCTGGCGGCAAGCGCAGCCCCAGTCAAAGTATCGGATGCCGCCGCGTTTGCCGACCGTACCGGGTATCTGCCCAACGACACCTACGGCAACCGCGACGCGGCTTATCCTACCTCCGAGTACCGCCGCAAAAGCTGGTAATCGCCGCGCCCATTTGCAAACAAAACCCAGGCTCACGGGCCTGGGTTTTGTATTTCCAATCCTTTTTCTCTCAACCAACACCTTCACCATGAAGCCTTTTCTCAACCTTTTGCTCGGCGGCGCTTTGCTCACGGCCTGCTCTACACCCAAAGCCCCCGAAGCGGTAAACGTGCAGAGCCTCAACCAACAATTCATCGGGGCCTGGAACGCCAAGAACACGGTGCAGCTCGACTCGCTGCTGGCCGACGACGTGCAATTCGTGCAGGGCGAAGCTCATTTCACTGGCAAAGCCGAAGTAGCCGATAAATGGATTCGCGCCACGCAAAACACCATATCCAATCTTAAAATCAGCACCCTCAGCACCGGCTCCGATGCTGGCCTGGCCTACGAAGCAGGCACGTTTTCGGTGGATGTACTGCCCGAAGACCCGCGCCTGCCCCGTGGTACGGGCGCGGGCAACTTCCTGCTGCTCTGGAAGAAAAACGCCAAGAACAACTGGAAACTAAGCCTCGCTCAACTCGAAGACCTGCCGGTGCAAGTGCGGCGGTAAGGCAGCCATGAGGCGGCGTAACGCGGGTTTTCAACCCGCGCCTTTGAGCGTTGGAAGCATTTCTGAATCGCCCGAATGCGCGGGTTGAAAACCCGCGTTACCGCTCCAAATATTCTTCCCCGTTCAGCACCGGCTCCATGTGCTTCGATTCTTCCTCGGTAAATAAGCGGGAGCGAATCAAGAACCTGACACCCAGCGGGATTTCCAGCGAAAAGCTGGCACCCCGGCCTTTGGTTACGTCCACCGTCAGTTGGGTGTGCTGCCAGTACTCAAACTGGCTGGCGCTCATGAAAAAATCGCAGCCGTGAATCTGGCCCAGCCACACGTCGGCCCCGCCCACCCGGAACTCGCCTTTGGCGAAGCACATCGGCGAAGAGCCGTCGCAGCAGCCGCCGCTTTGGTGAAACATAAGCGGGCCGTGTTCGTCGCGCAGCAACTCGACGGTGGCTTCGGCGGCGGCGGTGATGAGGACGCGGGGCGTTTTCAATGAGTGAATGAGTGAATGAGCGAGTGAATTATTAGTGCGGTTGCGCGAGTAAGGGAAGCCGAATGGCTCATCATTCAATGCAAAAGAAGATGAGTGAACCAACAGTTGGGGGCCGCCAGGGGCCGCACTGCCAACTATTAATTCACTCATCCACTCATTCGCTCATTGGCCCTAAAAGAAGCCCAGCTTTTCCTTGCTGTACGAGATGAGCATATTCTTCGTCTGCCGGTAGTGGGCCAGCATCATCTTGTGGTTTTCGCGGCCGAAGCCGGAGGCTTTGTAGCCGCCGAAGGGGGCACCGGCCGGATAGTCATGGTAGCAGTTTACCCACACGCGGCCGGCCTGAATGGCGCGGGGCATAGTGTACAGCTCGTGCGCGTCGCGGCTCCAGAGGCCCGCGCCGAGGCCGTAGAGCGTGTCGTTGGCCAGTTCGATGGCCTCCTCGTTGTCCTTGAAGGTGGTGACGGACAGCACGGGGCCGAAGATTTCCTCCTGGAAAATCCGCATCTTGTTGTGGCCCCGGAAAATAGTGGGCTTGATGTAATAGCCTTCGGTAAGGTCTTCGTGGTCGTGGGCGTGGGCTTCGCCGCCGATGAGCACCTCCGCGCCTTCGGCTTTGCCGATTTCGAGGTAGCTGAGGATTTTTTCGTACTGGTCGTTGCTGGCCTGAGCGCCCATCATGGTGTTGGGGTCCATCGGGTGGCCGAGTTTGATGGCTTTGACGCGCTCGATGAGGCGCTCCATGAAACCGTCGTAGATGTCTTCGTGGATGAGCAGGCGCGAGGGGCAGGTGCAGATTTCGCCCTGGTTGAGGGCAAACATGGCCGCGCCCTCAAGGCACTTGTCGAAAAAGGCATCGTCGTGGTCCATCACGCTCTTGCAGAAGATGTTGGGCGACTTGCCCCCCAGCTCCATCGTGACCGGAATAATGTTTTCGGCGGCGTATTGCAGGATGAGGCGGCCGGTGGTGGTTTCGCCCGTGAAGGCCACTTTATTGACGCGCTTGTTGCTGGCCAGCGGCTTGCCGGCTTCCAACCCAAAGCCGTTTACGACGTTGAGGATGCCGGGCGGCAGCACATCCTGAATTAACTCCATGAGCACCATGATGCTGGCCGGGGTCTGCTCGGCGGGCTTCACCACCACGCAGCAGCCGGCAGCCAGGGCCGGGGCAATTTTCCAGGTGGCCATCAGCAACGGAAAATTCCAGGGAATAATCTGGCCCACCACGCCCAGCGGCTCCTGAATGACGAGCGACAACGTGGTTTCGTTGAGTTCGGTAGCCGAGCCTTCTTCGGCCCGGATGACGCCCGCAAAGTAGCGGAAGTGGTCGATGGCCAGCGGCAAATCGGCCGCCATCGTCTCGCGGATGGCCTTGCCGTTTTCCACGGTTTCGACGGCCGCCAGGTGCTGCAAATTGGCCTCCATGATGTCGGCAATTTTCAGCAACACGTTGCTGCGCGTGGTGGGCGAGGCTTTGCCCCAGGTTTTGAAGGCTTCGTGGGCCGCATCGAGGGCCAGCTCAATGTCTTCCTTCGTGCTGCGGGCTACTTTGCAAAACGCCTTGCCGTCAATCGGCGAGGGGTTGTCAAAGTACTGGCCCTTGACGGGGGCCACCCACTTGCCGCCGATGAAGTTGTCGTAGTCGACTTGAACTCGGGGCGGGCGATGATGGTGCTGACTTCTTCGAGGGTTTCGGTCATGGCTTTTGGGGGGTTGGGGTTGAGTGGGCGTTTCGCGGGTATAAATTTAGTAACGGCAGCGATTGTTTGCAAACGATTGCGGTAAAAACAATTCCAGCCAAAATTTTACTGCCCCGATTTGCGCCGCCGGCCCTGCCGCTGCGGCGCGAGGCCCCACCCCGCTTGGCCCGCCCAGCTTACCCGGCCAGCCGCTGCAAGCACACTTGCAGGCTGGCGCGCCAGTGCGGAATGGCCAGGCCGAGCTGCGTTTTGACCTTTGTTTTGTCGAGCACCGAGAAGGCCGGGCGGGTGGCTTTGGTGGGGTACTCGCTGCTGCGGATGGGCAGCACGCGGGCGGGGGTTGCGCTCAGCTCGAAGATGGCCGTTGTGAAATCGTACCACGACGTAAGCCCTTCGTTGCTGTAGTGGTAGAGGCCAAAGGCCGCACTCTGGTTTTCGATGATGTGCAGGATGCAGCCGGCCAAATCGATGGCGTAGGTGGGGGTACCCACCTGGTCCCAAATCACGCGCAGCTCGTCGCGCTCACGGCCCAGGCGCAGCATGGTTTTGACGAAGTTGCCGGCGTATTCCGAGTACAGCCAACTGGTGCGGAGGATAAAAAACCGCCCGGTGTGCGCGGCAATCACCTGTTCGCCTTCGAGCTTGGTGCGGCCGTACACGCTGCCGGGCGCGGTGGCATCGGTTTCGAGCAACGGCGCGTTGCCGGTGCCGGCAAACACAAAATCGGTCGAAATCTGGATGAGTACGCTGCCGTATTCGCCGCAGAGGCGGGCCAGGTTTGCCACGCCGTCGCGGTTGATGCGGCGGGCTAGGTCGGGCTCGTCCTCGGCCTTGTCCACGGCGGTGTAGGCGGCGCAATTGACGACGTAGGCCGGCCGGTGCGCGGCAAACAGCCGGGCCAGGCCGTCGGGGTCCAGAATATTGCCTTCGACTTCGGAAAGAAAAATTATATTCGGCGTGTTGCGCTGCGCTGCGACGGCGGCCAGGCATTGCCCGAGTTGGCCGGCGGCCCCGAAAATCAGTGTGTTGCCCATGAAGTGGTGGTTTGGCGGCTTTGCTTTGGGCTGCAAGTTAGGGCCGGAGCCAGCCGCCCCGCTACTCCACCACCACGCGGCGGTAGGCGGGCGGGCCGGCGGCAAAGTCCACCCGCAGCAGGTAGCCGCCCGGCGGCAGGCCCGCCGTGGGCAGCACCGGGGCCGCTTGCCCGGCGGGCACGGCCTGCCGCACCACCACCCGCCCCCGCGCGTCGCGCAGGGCCAGGTGCCGGGCCACGCGGCCAGCAGGCAGGCGCAGGTGCAGCACGTCACGGGCGGGCACGGGCCAGGCGTCCAGCGCGTCGACATCGTTGGGTTGGCCGGGGGCGCGGGCGCTCAATACGTTGGGGTCGAGCATCCGCGCCAGCGCGTTCAGGGCAAAGCCCCCGGCCTGAATGAAGCTGCCGGCGAAGAGCAGCTTGCCGTCGGGCTGTACCAGCACTTTTGCCCCGTCCCCCTGGCTGGGGCCTAGGCTCGGGTCGTAGCTGGGGTCGAGCGCCCCACTGGGCAGCAGCCGCGCCGAGAGGTAGTAGCCCCCGGCCACGTAGAAGCCCCCGCACAGGAGCAAGCGGCCGTTGGGCTGCACTGCCATAGAGGACGCCCCGCCGAAGGACTGCGGGAAGCTCGCCGCCGCGATGCCGAACGTGGGGTCGGGGGTGCCGTTGGGCAGCAGCCGCACCGGCTCGAGGTTCAGGACACGCCCTTTGCGCACCACGTAGAGCTTGCCCGTGCTCGGGTCGTGCGCCAGCCCGTAGGCCCAGGAAAAGGAATTGATGCCCGGCAAGGGCACGAAGGTGGGGTCGAGCGCCCCGTCGGGCAGCATCCCCCACACCGTGCAAGGCCCCCCGTTGAAGAGGGTCGGCCGGCCCGCGAACACCAGGTGGCCGCCGGGCAGCACCAGCGCGTCGTTCATGATGGTGCGGGCTAGGTTGGCCGGCAGCCGGAACGTGGTGTCCCGCGCCCCTGCCGCTTCCAATAGTCGGACTACATAGGAAACGCCCGGTCCGGTCAACGGAATCAAAAAGCCAAGCGCTAATACCCCTTTACCCGGTTGCACCACTATTTTGGTCACGTTGCTACTAACATAGCTGCCAAATGAAGGCCTTATGCCAAGGGGCGAACGAAATCCAGGGTCGCGCAGACCGTTGGCCAGTAGGCGGGCGATGCCGATGCAAGAGTCCCTGCCCACGGTGGTAAAATCGCCGCCAATGAGCACCTTACCGTCGGCTTGCACGGCGACGCTGCGGACGACGGCGTTGACGGGCGGCGCGGAAAAGGTCGTGTCCACCTGCCCGTCGGGCAGCAACCGCGCCACGCTGGCGGCCGGATGGCCGTTGATGCTGTTGAAAAGGCCGGAGACAATGATTTTGCCGTCGGCTTGCAGCGCCATGTCGAAAAAGATTGCACGTCCTGCGGTGTCCGTTGCGCTGGTGACGGCAAACGCGGGGTCAAGGCGCGGGCTTTGTGCGCGGGCGGGCAGGGTGGCAAAGCCGCAACACAAGACTGTGATAATCCAGAATTGAACGAGGTTTTTCATGGCAAAAACAAGAAAAAAAGTGGGCCGGTGGCCGGTGAACAAGGCTGCTGAAAGCCTGCTTGACCAGCGACCACCGGCCCTTGCTTAGTGTTGTATTTGCACGTTGTGGCGCTGGAACTCGCCCGACAGGTTGCGGCCCGTCACTACATACAAGCCTTCGGGCCAGGCACTCGTGTCGAGGGCTGCCCCGGCGGCGGTGCCGGGGAGCAGCAGGGTCTGCACCGGCGTTCCTTGCTGGTTGTACACCACCACCGCGCCCTGGTAGCCGGGCAGTTGCAAGCGGCTGGCCGCCGGGTTGGGATACGGGACCGTTGGGGGTGCTACCACCGGGGGAGCTTGCCGCCACTGGTAAGGGGCACAATTGTAGCCATTGGCCAGCGAGAGGCTGCCCGCCGGGGCTGTTCTGGCGATATAGGGCACAGCCGTTTGAGGATTGTTGCAAGCGTCAGTATAGCTCGCATTTATTGTGAAAGGCTGGTCAGGGACAGGACTCGTGCGATGATTGATTTGCAGCCCGAAAAAGGTTGATTCGAATGTAGCTGGTGCCGAAACAGTGGACGTCCAGTTTACGTTGGTTGGAAAGGCGTTCGCTCCGATTGGAAGGGCGTTCACCGCCCCCGGCACCGTGGTGCCCACCGGCACGAGTTCCAAGAAGATGCGGTTTTGCGTACACACGATGCCTTGCGGTGTGCGTTGGCGCACATCCGAGTCCACGATTTGGTAGCGTGGCCCGCCGTTGACGGTGAGCGGCACCGAGGCGCTCGCCGACACGGCACCGCCGGATGCCACTGCTTGGCACTGCAACAGGTAGATGCCCCCGGCGAGGGCCGCCGTAGGGCTGATGGTCAGGGTGGGCGCGGTGGTCGTGATGGTTGCCGCAGCGGGCTGCCCTTGGTAGCTGAAGCCGGGCGGCACCGACCACCGGTAGCCGCTGGCTCCGGGCACTGGGGTCACGGTGGCCCCGTAGTTGGCGTTGGGGCAGCGGGCCGCCGCCCCGCTCGTGAACACCGGCGCCGGCACGGGTTGGTTGGGGTTGGCCGGTGCCACGCCTTGGTAGCTCACCGCGTGCTGCACCGGGTCTAGCGGAAAGCTCTGACCGGCGGCGTTGGTGTAAGTGCCGAACATGGTGATGACGCTTCCGCTGCCGCCGCTGGGGATGATTTCGGGATAGAAACTGTCGGGGTAGTTCACGGCCCAGCCGCCGGTGGCCGTCCAGCGGTAAGCAACGTAGCCACCGCCGCAGCCCACGGTGTTGGTGGCGGGTCGGAAGTTGTAGTCGGTGCGGTCGCCAGCCAACACGTTAGTGGGCAGGCCGTTGGAGTTGAAGGCGAGGACGGGGTTGAGGGCGGGCGAGCTTCGGAGCGACTCGCGGTAGCCGCCCGGCCCGAAGATGGCCTGCATCCGCAACGCCTGCCCCCGGCTGAACATCAGTTTGCTGTCGTCGTTCACGTAATCCATGTGGTTCATAAACATATCGCCGTTGGGACCGTTGTTGCACGTAACGTGCGGAAAGACGGGGTTGAATTCGTTGTATCCGTTCTGATTAGGCGTGTCGGCCACCGTGTCGGAGCCGTCGCAGCCCCCCGACGCGTCGTCGCCCCAGATGTGCCGCGCGTTTAGCCAGTGGCCCACTTCGTGAACGGCAATCCGACCCAGCGTATACTTGGTGTTCAATGCGCCATGATTGCGCCCAAAAGCAGTATAATCCACCGTAATGCCGTCCTCACCCGGATAAGTCGCCAGCCCCGGAAATATGGCATACCCAATATCAGATGGCAAGTCGCAACACCATATGTTTAGGTACTGAGCCGTGTTCCAGGCATCGGTGCCACCGCTGGAGTACTGCTTCACGTCAGGCGTGGTAAGCGTTGCGTACTGCGTACCAATGTTGTTGCGCCGGGTGATGCCGGTGGTAAAACCACCGCTGGGGTTGCGGCTGGCGAGGCAGAACTGCACCTGCACGTCGCCCACGAGCGCGGCATAGTCGGTGGGAAGCGCAGGACCGGGCACTGTTGCCCTGGCGGGGCCGGGGGCCAGTTGCCCCCGGAAGGCTTGGTTTAGCACCTCGATTTGGTCCTGGATGATGGCATCGCTCAGGTTTTGGTTGGCGGCACTGTAGATGACGTGGACCACCACCGGAATGACCACCAGCGGCGCCGGCGGTGCGGGCGGGCCTATGGGTCGTTGGGCCGTAGCGCTGACGGCCTTGATGTAGCGTTGGGTCTGGGCTTCAATAGCTTCCACGCGGGCTTTTATTTCGGGATGGGTGGCCAGGTATTCCTTGGTGATGTTGGGGGGCCACAGGGCTTCTGCGACTCGGTGCGAACGACTTGGCCGACAGCCGAATTACCGGCCAGCGCGGCCCACAAAAGTAGCAGGGTTTGGTAAAGTTGGGGCATGACGCGAAAGAGTTAAGTGAGTTAGTGAGCAAATATATCCCCACAATATACTTTTAATATCTGCCGAGAAAAATTCACCGCTTTGGGGCGTTTTTCTTCACAACACGCTGTTTATCATGCTCAAAAAAATGTCATCGCGGCCGAAACGCACTCTTTTTACGGTTCGGCAACAATTGGAGCGGTTTCCGGGCGGGTAGGCGTAGCGCCGTCGCTGCCACTTAGGCCGGCGCGGGCGCCGCCTTTGGGGCCTTGTTCCGGCAGCCGTTTCTGCCCCGCCGTCACTTCCTTGCCCTCAATGGATTTCTTATTTTGGATGGGCTGGAACGGCTTTTCGCGGGGCTGCTTTTCGCTCAAATACTTCCAGTAGCGCAGCGGAATGTGGCGGCGGTGGAGCTTGAGATTACGGCGCTCCGGGATGTTTACGTGGTCGAAATACGCCTGCCACAGCACCTGGAAAAGCGGCTCGCGCTCGTCGAGCACGGTGGCCGACACGGCGGCCGATTTGCCAGGCGTTTCCTGCTCAAACTGCACAATGTCGGTGCGTTGCAAATCGTAGTAGAGGCCGTAGCGGCGGCGCTTGTCGTAGATGAGCCAGCGCTGGTCGGCGTAGCGTTTGGTGAAGTGGGCGGCGATGAGCGGCAGCACGTCAAAATCGGGCTCGATGGTGGCGTGGAAGAGTTCGTCCTGGGTTTTCTCGAAGCGCACGAAGGCTTCCATGCGGTGCTTCTCGCGGAACATCTGCTGGGCCAGGCGCTGCACGCGGCGCACGGTGTCGTCGGCGTAGTGCTGGCTGATGTCGGTACCCAGGCGCAGGGCCAGCTCGATGTACCTGAAAATAAGCAGCTCGCGCTGCGGGTCTTCGCTGAGAAAAACGTGGTAGAGGCGGGCGCGGGCCTCTTTGTCCATTGACTTCAACAGGCCGTCCCAGACGCGGGTGGCCAGGGTTTCGTCGGTGGCGACGGGGGCCGTTTGGGCGAAAAGCCCGCCCTGGGCCTGCCCGGCGGACTGGATGCTGTGCGGGGCCGAGCGCGAGTCGTAGATGCTGAAAATCACCGTCAAAAGCCCCTCGAAAGTGGCATCGTAGGTGTAGTCGCGGGGCGGGGCGGTGAGGGTGGGGCGGCGAACGAGCATGGGTGATGGCAGGTAGGGCCAATGGTCGGGCGAATCGCCCGGAGGGCTTCGTCCGACTACTGCGGTTTGAACGGCTCGCGTAAGGCCGGTGGCCGGGCGAAACAAAGTTCGGCGAAACCAACCCTTCGGAAATTCGCCCGACCGCTGTAGTTCTGGGGCAGCCTACGTCGCACTCGTCGGACGAAGCCCTTCGGGCGATTCGTCGGACGAGTGCCCTCCGGGCAGCTTACGCCGCCAGCCGCAGGGCTTCGGCTTGCGCCAGCAGCGCCTGCGTGGCCCGCGCTTCTTCGTGCAACTGCCGCACCAACGGCATCAGCTCCGATATTTTGCAGCAGCACGAAAGCCGCGTAACCTTGACGGACGACCCGGCCGCGACGGGCGCAAGGGCGGAAACAAACGGCAGAATTTTCATCACCAAAAAGACAAGTAGTTAGACACAAGTAGCAAGTAGAAAGACGCGGGGTCGGGCAACTAGCAGTAAAATCAGAAAAAAAGTCTTTCTACTTACGACTTGCTACCTGACTACGCCACCGCCCCGAACAAGTCCAACTGCTGCGTAACCAGGGCCGAACGCACGGATTTGCCGCCGAACAGGATTTGCCGGCGCACGGTCTGCTCGTCCAGCTCGCCCAGGGCGGGGCGCTGCTGGCTGCGGCACACGAGGAAGTATTTGGCCCGTTTGAGCACCACGCCAAACTTGTGCAAATCGGCTTCGGTGAGCGGGCCGAAGCGGCGGGCGGCCACGATGCGGTGCGCCGAGCGCGCCCCCACGCCCGGAATGCGGAGTATCATTTCGAGCGGCGCAGCGTTGATATCGACCGGAAAAACGTGGCGGTTGCGGAGCGCCCAGGCCAGCTTGGGGTCGATTTCGAGGTCAAGATGCGGGTGCAGCGGGTCAAGGATTTCGTTGGCCTCGAAGCCGTAAAAGCGCATCAGCCAGTCGGTTTGGTAAAGCCGGTGCTCGCGGATGACGGGCGGCTGGGTGATTTGCGGCAGGCGGGCATCGTCGGTAATCGGGATGTAGCCCGAGTAGTACACCCGCTTGAGGCCGTAGCCTTTGTAGAGGCCATCGGAGAGCTGGATGATTTGCAGGTCCGTCTCGCCGCTGGCCCCGACGATGAGCTGGGTGCTCTGGCCAGCGGTGGCAAACTGGGGCACCTTCTTGAAAAGCGCCTTTTCCTCCTTGTTCTGCCGGATGCCGTCGCGGATTTGCGCCATCGGGGTCAGGATTTCGGCGTAGTTCTTTTCCGGGGCCAGGGTTTGCAGGGCCAGCTCGGAGGGCAGCTCGATGTTCACGCTCAGGCGGTCGGCGTACATCGCGGCCTCGGCAATCAGCTCTTCCGACGCGCCGGGGATGGTTTTGACGTGAATGTAGCCGTTGAAATTGTGCTCGGTGCGGAGCTTGCGGACGATGCGGACGAGCCGCTCCATCGTGTAGTCGGGCGAGGAGAAGATGCCGCTGCTCAAAAACAGCCCTTCGATGTAGTTGCGGCGGTAGAAGTTGATGGTCAAATCCACCACTTCGTCCACCGTGAAGGCGGCCCGCTTCACGTCGTTCGAGCGGCGCGACACGCAGTAGGCGCAGTCAAAAATGCAGTGGTTGGTGAGCAGGATTTTAAGCAGGCTCACGCAGCGGCCGTCCTCGGTGTAGCTGTGGCAGATGCCCATGCCCTCGGCGTTGCCGAGGCCCTTGTTCTCGTTTTTGCGCTTGCCGCCGCTGCTGCTGCACGACACGTCGTACTTGGCGGCATCGGCCAAAATGCTTAGTTTCTCTTGAATGCGCTCGTTCATGCAGTGGGGCGGCGAATAGGGCGTAAATGTAGGGTACAGCGGGGAATAATGCCGCCTGGTAAAGCTAATCTGGTTGGAAATAGTTTCGGGAGCGGGCGGGTTTGCTGGGTTGGCATTCGACCCAAAAAAACGCCCCCGCCGCCCTTGCGGGCCACGGGGGCGTTTTGCTGTGCGCCGCCATTAGCTTTTAGCTGATAGCTGATGGCTGATAGCGGTGGCCTGAAAGCGGCAACTTTCTGCCTATCAAAGCGAAGCTAACAGCTAACCGCCATCAGCTAACCAACCCTACTCCACCACCAGCGCCTTGCCAACGGCCCCGAAGGCGGTATCGACCCGCAGCAGGTAGCGGCCCGTGGGCAGGCCCGCCACGTCGAGCCGCAACGGGGCCGCGCCCGGCGGCACCGGCAGCCGGCGCACGGCCTGCCCCAGCCCGTTGTAGAGCGTGGCCGTGGCCGCGCCCCCCGCCCGCAAGGCGGCCGGCACTTCCAACGTAGCGACGCTATGCGCCGGGTTGGGGTAGAGCTGGATTTGGGCGGCCAGGGCCGGGTTGCGGGCGCTGAGCACGGTGCTGAAATCGAGCGTAGCGGGCCGCGAACGCAGGCGCGGCACCACCGACCCGGCGCACAAGTTAGTGACGCTGACCTGGTAGGGCGTATTGGGCAGCAGGCCCGTGGCCGTGTGGCCGGTGTTGGGGACGGTACTTTGGCCAACGGAAAACACCGCCGGGGCCGCGCTGCCGCCCCCGCTCAGCGGCTGCCAGATGACCTGGTAGGAGAAGGTGCCCA
>JANYFQ010000268.1 GCA_025362615.1 Hymenobacter sp.
GCCAACCGCCTCGGGGCTTCGGCCCTGATGCAGGGCCTGGCCGACGGTTACTTTGTGTTGCCCTACACCATCGGTGACCAACTGGCTCAAACCCCGCCTAAGCCCGTGGACGTGAAGCACCCCGCCTTCGCCGAAGCTGTAGCAGCCGTGGAGGCCCGTACCGCTAAACTGCTGGCCATCAACGGAAACCGGACGCCCGACCAATTCCACAAAGCGTTGGGCCACATCATGTGGGAGTACTGCGGCATGGCCCGCAACGCCCCCGGCCTGACGCACGCCAAGGCCGAAATCCAGAAGCTGCGCCGCGACTTCTGGACCGACCTCAAAATTAACGGCACGGGCGAGGAATTCAACCAAGCCCTCGAAAAAGCCGGCCGCGTGGCCGACTTCATCGAACTCGGCGAGTTGATGGTGGACGATGCCCTCGACCGCAACGAAAGCTGCGGCGGCCACTTCCGCGAAGAATACCAAACCCCCGAAGGCGAAGCCCTGCGGAACGACGACGAATACGCCTTCGTTTCGGCTTGGGAGTACATGGGCGAAAACCAGCCCGAACGCCTCAACAAAGAAGAACTCCACTTCGAAAACGTGAAACTCACGCAACGGAGCTACAAATAATTTTGAGACATGAGACGGTGAGACGTGAGAAGTGAGACGCGTGCTGACAAATGTTTGGTCAGTCCCACCCCTCACCGTTCCATTTCTCATCATCTCACTTCTCACTATCTCACTTCTCAAAAGAAATGGCCGGACAAGGAAATGCTCAACCGATGAACCTGACCCTCAACGTGTGGCGGCAAGCTAACCGCGACGCGAAGGGTGGCATGGTAGCCTATAAGGTGAACGATATATCACCCGATATGTCGTTTCTGGAAATGCTCGATGTGCTCAACGAGGACCTGCTGCACAAGGGCGAAATCCCGGTGGCGTTCGACCACGATTGCCGCGAGGGCATTTGTGGCTCGTGCGACCTCTTTATCAACGGCCGCTCGCACGGCCCGGAGAAAGGCACCACAACCTGCCAGCTCCATATGCGGAAGTTCTCGGACGGCGACACCATCAGCATCGAACCCTGGCGGGCCAACGCCTTTCCTATCAACAAAGACCTGAGCGTGGACCGCTCGGCCTTCGACCGCATCATTCAGGCCGGCGGCTACGTGAGCGTGAACACCGGCGGTGCCCCCGACGGCAACGAAATTCCAATTCCGAAAGAGCGGGCCGAACGGGCGTTCGAGGCCGCTACCTGCATCGGTTGCGGGGCCTGCGTGGCGGCTTGCAAAAACGCCTCGGCTATGCTCTTCGTGAGCGCCAAAGTGAGCCAGTTGGCCCTGCTGCCGCAAGGCGAAGTAGAGCGGAGGTCACGCGTCGAGAACATGGTGGCCCAGATGGACAAAGAAGGCTTTGGGGCTTGCACCAACATCGGCTCCTGCGCCGCCGAGTGCCCGGTAGGCATTTCGCTCGAAAACATTGCCATCCTCAACCAGGAGTTTTTGTTGGCCAAAGCTACGTCGAACAACTTGGCGTAGAGTTGGGTAGCACGGATTTTCAACCCGTGTGTCAGGCATACCAACCGTTTTAATAAAGAGAAATGCCCCATAATAACGGGGCATTTTTTGTCCCTTTCGTCGGGACCCAATGCGCCCCGCAAAACGCTGTCAGATTTTGCAGGGATGAATTTTGACCCGAAACCTGAAACCCGAACGCTCGGAAGCGACGTAACTGTTGAGAGCGGCGAATACTTCGCCGCCCACTACTCATAACCCAATTCCCAAACAATTTCAACGATGAGCTTAACATTGCAACACGCCCAAACTGCCGTGCAGGCAGCCCACGAAAAAGCCCTGGCCCTGGGCTGCAAAATGAATATTTCGGTCGTTGATGCCGGAGCCAACTTGGTCGCTTTTGCCCGCATGGATGGGGCTTGGCTGGGTTCGGCCGATATTTCGATGCGGAAAGCCAAAACGGCCCGCTACTTCGATATGCCCACCGGCGAACTGGGCAAGCTTTCGCAGCCCGGTGGCCCGCTCTACCAAATCGAGCATTCCAACGACGGCCTCATTACCTTCCCCGGTGGCCTGCCGATTTTGGATAGCAGCGGTGCCGTAATCGGGGCCATCGGCGTGTCGGGCAGCTCCGTGGAGGACGACCACGCCGTAGCCGAAGCTGGCACGAAAGCCCTTAGCAAATAATTGACTAGCCGTTAGCTGGTGTAGGTTTCAAATCAGTGCCTGGGCCAGAACCTGTACCGCGAAGCTCCTGCTTCGCCTCGCGTAGGCTGCCTGCAACGGCAACCGTTCAACGCGAGGCGAAGCAAGAGCTTCGCGGTACAGGTTTCAGGACCAACCCGCAACTGCGTTAGGAGCGTCGCTGCTTCAAGAAAAATATACCCGCCGCTACTGCCACGCCCACGCCCAGCGCTATTGCCCAACCCTTGGTAGCTCCGGCCGGAGCGATAGCGGTGGAAGGAGCGGTGGCGGCCACGAGGGCATCTAAATCGGCCCCGCTGGTGGCGGCGAGGATGACGCGGATGGTTTCGGCGGGCTGGTCCCAGTGCGGGAAGTGGCCGCAGTTTTCGAACCAATACAGCCGGGCATCGGGGAATTTTTCGAGGGCCAGGCGGGACTGACCGGGCAGGCACACCCGGTCTTGCCGGCCCCAGCCGATGAGCAGCGGCGCGGTAATACTGCCTTTGGGGGCGGGCTGCTGCACGGCCCCGTGGGCGAGATTGTCGAGCAGTTCGGGGAGCACGGGCGTGTTGCCCAGGGTGCGTAGTTCCTCTTGGGCTTGCTGGGCCTCAACGGCCCAGGGGCGGGCCGAAAACTGGGCCAGCAGGGCCGTGCGGCCTACTGCCGAGCCGGTCAGGGCGGGCAACACCGGTTGCAAGGCCCGCACCAACTTCACCGAGAGGCCCACCGAATGATAAAAAAACGGGATTTCCCAGCCCTGCCAGAACCCGCCGGGGTCGAGCGATACCACTGCGCCCAGTACCCCGCCGCGCCGGGCCAGCTCCAATACCAGCCGGGCACCCATCGAGCTGCCCACGGCATCTATTCCCAGCAGGTCGTGGTCGGTGAGGAAGTCGGTAATGGCGTCGGCGAAAGTGGCAATGGAGTTGGTGCCGGCCAGCCGGGGGCTTGCGCCGTGGCCGGGCAGGTCGAGAACGATGACATCGCGCTCGGCGGCCAGCGCGTCGAGGACGGTGTTCCACGAGCGCCAGCTCCCGCCGATGCCGTGAACGAGGAGGAGCGGGCGGCCAGTGCCGCGTCGGATGTAGTGCAAGGACATATACTTGAAGGGAAATGGCCGCAGGGGCGCGGGGTAGCCCAACCTACGGGGTGCGCGGGGGCGGGTTGCCACCCGGCCCTGGCGGCCGTTCGTGGCTGGCGGCAGCGGCGGCTCGTAACCTCCGCCGGCCCTTACCTGTTGGCCTGCTGGCGGCTCACCCCGGACCGCCGCCCAAACACTATCTTTTCGTGATTACTCTCCTTGTCGGCACCAACCGACCTAACTCCCGCGCTAGCCGCCTAGCCACTATTTATGCCGGTTTTCTGGCTGAATTGTCCGTTGATTATCAAATTATCAACCTGGTTGACCTGCCCGCTGACTTTACCTCATCAGCCCTGTATCACCATGCCGGGCAGAACGCCGGTTTCAACGCCCTGGCGGGTTTGCTCAACGCTTCCGACAAGCTCGTGATTTTTGTGCCCGAGTACAATTGTTCGTTTCCGGGGGTGCTGAAGGCGTTCATCGACGGGCTGCCCTACCCCGGCGGGCTGCGCGGCAAAAAAGCGGCCCTCGTGGGCCTGAGCGACGGCGGGCAGGGCGGCTTGCTGGCCCTGGCGCACCTCACCGACGTACTCATGTACCTCGGCACGGCCGTGCTGCCGCAACGGGTGCGCCTGCCCTTCATTGGCAAAGACCTGACGGACGGTAATCAACTAAGCAACCCGCTCAGCAACCAGCTTTTGCGCGAGCAGGCGGCGGCGCTGCTGGCGTTTTAGGGCTGTTGTTGGTGTTGGCGCGGGGCTATACCGTGTGCCGCAGTGCTGCCAGCTTCCAGCCGGCAATCGTTGAACGGTTCGTGGCAACGATTTTGGCCTGGGCTGCGGGCTGAAAGCCCGCAGCACTTCGGCACGGGGCGCAGCCCCGCGCCAATCGGGCCAACCGTGCGACTCAGCCGTTGTCACCCCACAATTTTCACCTTCACGCGCAGCGCCAAGAGGCCCTTTACCCCTTGCAGCTCTTCGAGTTGCAGTTCCTCCACGCCGGCTTCGAGCAGGCCCCGGTCTTGCAGGTAATCGATGTATTCGAGGTATTCTTCGGCTTCGCGGGGCTGGGCGTACACGAGGGCTATCTGGCCGGGCTGGGTGAGGCGCTCGCCAGTGCCCTCGACGGTGGCTTTGTCGATGCGTTTTTTAATGATTTCGTAGCGGATGTTGTAGGTGCCGTCCACGTCGAACTGGCGCTCGTCCATGCGGAAGCGGATGCTGAGCGGCTGGCCGTGGATGAGGATGAGCTGGGTTGTATCGAGCGGCACGGGCAACGTGGGGCGCAGCGCGGCGGTGCGGCGCGTAATCTCGACCATCGTAAGCAACTGCCAGAGGCGCAGGTTCTTCAGAAAAACCAAATCGAACGGTTTGTTTTCTACCAGCGACTCGCCGACGTAAATGTTGTACTCCACGCCGTCGGTTTTGAAGCGGTTGAAGTAGTGCGGAAACATTTTCTGGGCCTTAGCTTCTTCCTCGTCGAGGAAGTCGGCCACGGCATCGTTGAGCGTCATGACGCTGGTTTCGAAGTCTTTGCGGCGCTTGTAGAGCACGCCCAGGCCGGGGTCGATGTTGTCCCAGTAGTGCGTGATGGCGGGCCGCAGCTCAGCAGTGTACTGGGCCAGGTGCTCGAAAAGCGGCTCGACTTCGGTCTTCAGCGACTCGTAGATGCTCACCTCATCGCCGGTGGTGAGGCCCTGGCGCAGGCGGCGTAAGTTCTTGTTAATGTAAAACTTAAGCTCGTCGAGAATGGGGAGCTGCTGGTAGGCCGAGGCTTCTTTAAGTACTTTGTTGGCCAGGGTCAGGTGTTCGATGAGGTCGGCCTGAATAGCTTCGTTGCGGGCCGTGCTGCTGCCCCGGATGTCGGCCGAGCCGTGCAGCGGGTACACGTCGTGGAAGACGATGGGCTCGATTTTGGCGTTGCGGTTGCCCTGGTCGAGGCGCTGGAGCAGGCGGCGGGCGGCATCGTTGAAGCGCCACTCCATGGTGGGGTGAATGGCAGTAAACTTCTCGCGGATAACGGCTTGTACGCGGCTGTCGAGTTCTTCGGCGTTGCGGCGCACGGCCACGGCAAAAAGCGGAATAAGCTGGCCGACCTTCTCCACGTCGTACTCGTCAAAAGCATTGGCATCGAGCGAACCCAGTTCCAGCAGGCCCACGGTGGCCGTGCCGTAGGGGAGCTGCGCCAGAATGGCCGACCGAATGCCTTGGGCCAGCATATGCGCCTGCACGTCGGGCGGCAGGTCGGTGGCGGTGGCTATATCGCGGATAACCAACGGCTCGCGCTGGTCGAGGAGCCGGGCGTATATTTTCCGAAAGCCGTCCTGAAAGTCGTCGGTTCGTCGGTTCTTGGTCAGCAAGCTGTGGTTCACCTTGCGGCCGAAGTCCACAAAGGCCCTTTTTTTATCGTCGTACGCCGCCACGCCCAGCTGCACCGATGGGTTGCCGAAGAGCACCCGCAGCTTTTCCTGAATTTGCTCGAAGTGCGCCGGCGTTTGCAGCACGTCATGTTCCAGCAGGTCGTACTTGAGTTCCGACAGGGTTTCCTGGGTCGTGACGTCCACCAGGTGAATAACGCTAAAGCCTTCGAGTACAAAGTGTTCGGGCGGTAGCAATTCGCGCATCAGGTCGAGGCGGTGGCGGTTGTGGGCCAGCATTTCCAACTGCTCGGCACTCAGCACCGGCGGCTCGCCCACCGGGCGCACCGTGACGAACTGCGGGTTGAACTCGACCCCGAAATGTCGGTACAGGCCGATGCTGTAGTCGGGTACGGTGAAAATCAGGGCGTTGCTGTCGGGGGCATCGGCGCCGTAGAGGCGGTGCAGAATGAGCTGGTAGGCCAGCCGCGTCATGTGTTCGTCGAGGCGCAACGCATCAAGGTTAAGCGGCTGCTTGATGATGCGGTCTTTGGTCAGAATCAGCTCCGTAAACGTCGGCGTGGCGTAGAAGCTGCTGCGGTCAAACGGCGGCGTGGCGGCCCCCAAGTCAGCGTCGAACGACGCCACCGGAAACACGGCCAGCATGAGCACGGCGATGAGGTCGGTGCCGTGCGCCAGCAGGGCATCGACATCGGCCACGGGGCCGCGCAGCCACGTTGCCTCGCTTACCTGCTGGCGAATGGCGCGGGCCAGCGCGGCCACGCCGGGGTTTTCGGCGGTTTCCCACTGCTGCCAGTACGCCAGCAGCGGCTCCAGGCTGAGGACGGTCGCAAAGGGAAAGCCATCGGCCGGGGTGGGCTGTTCGGCGGGCAATGGAGGGGCGACGGGGGCGGAGACGAAAACCTTGGGCATGGAAAAAAACAGCAAACGGGCGTTGTACGTCAGCACGTCGGTAACAGCCGGCAGGTAACAGTTGGTGCGGGGCTACTGCGTCAGCTCCAGCGGCACGGGCAGGCGGTCGTCTTTCTCGGTGAGGTCGTAGCGTCGGCCGTTGAGCGCCACCGTTTTGGCGGTGTTGCGGTAGCAGGTGCAGCAGCCGGTGCCTTCCAATTCGCCGCGCAAGTTGATGTCGCGCAACACGTAGCTCTTGCGGCCGGCCATGCTTTGGGGCGACCCCGACAGGCGCACAAACACGGTGTACGAATAGCGGTGTACGAATAGCGGTCGAGCTTACGCCCCGGTACGGCCGCAAACGGTGCGTTGTTGCCAATGATGATGGCGGCGGCGGCTTGCGTGGCGGGCCGCACCAGGCGCACCGAGTCGTGCGGAATGCGGCCGGAGCCCCCCGGCAGCGGCAGGGCATAGCGCAGCAGGTACACGGTGTCCACGTCGGCGGGGGCGAAGCTGCCGGGGTCAGCGGCGGGGTTTTCGCTGACGCGGAACCGCAGCGTGAGGGCATCGGCCCGTTCGTCCTGGCAGTCGCACACGTTGTTGGCGCAGCAACCGGCCAGCGCTGCCAGCGCTCCTGCGCCCATTCCCAGCCGAAAAAGTACCGAACCCGTCATCAGGGCCAAAGATACGGCCCAGGGCCAGGCTTAGCGGCGGGCAGCAGGCTCGGGTGGGGTGGCCTCCATGTGGCCGCCGGCCAGCAGCAGCGGGCGCAGGCGGGCCGAAGCAGAGTCGAGCTGCGGACGAATTTTGGTCAGCGCATCACGCAGGGCCACGAGGTCGGAGAGGCGCGGGGCGGTGCGTTGGGAGTAGCCGTAGTACATGGCCACTTGCACGTTCGAGCGCCCCAAACCGGTGTAAGTGCCCAGTAACTTGCCGGTTACGTCGGTTATCTGCACTTCGGCCGTTACATTTGTGCTGTACGTTTCGAGCGGTACGCCAAACAACGAAGGCGTCATAAGCGTCAGAAACTGAAAGTATTGCAGCCCTTTGTTTTTACGCGCTACTTCCGCTTTTGTCACCGTCAGCCGGGCGTAGCCAAAGGCGGCCGTGTCGGCGGGTTCGGCCAGGTTTTGGCGCACCTCATTGCGAAAGATGCGTTGGGCATCGTCGGGGTCGGCCCCGTCGGTGTTGGCCAGCGGGCCAGGGTCGGTCATGGTTTCGAGCGGCGGCAGGCGGTTGGCGATGACTGCGACCGGCGTTTGCTGCATCAAGTGTTTTTCGGACACGCAGCTCCCCGCAAGGCCCAAAAATAGCAAGCCGATGGCCCGCAACGAAGGTGAATTTGCAATCATGGGCGGCAAGAAAAAAACAGGCTTTCTGGTTCGTGGCTACGGGCACACAAATGAAAGCCTTATTTTCTAAAAAACAACACGCTACGGGTCCGAATGTCGCAAATTATTCGGCAGGTAATTCGTAAGCCCCGCTCCGCTTGGCCACCGTGGTCGTTTTGGCCGCTAGGTCAGCGGGGCATTCAGGCCTTCGGCGGCCAGGTCCGGTCCGTGGTAGTCGTCCACAAATTCGCCCTCCCAACGGGCTACTACCACCGAGGCCAGGCAGTTGCCCAGCACGTTCACGGCGGTGCGGGCCATGTCCATCAGCGCATCAATGCCCAGGATGATGAACACCGGCCAGGCCGGCAGCCCAAACGAGGCCACCGTGGCCAGCAAAATTACCAGCGAAGCGCGGGGCACACCCGCCACGCCCTTGCTGGTGAGCATCAACGTGAACACCATCAAAAGCTGCTGCCCGAACGTGAGCGGTACGCCCGCCGCCTGCGCCACAAACACCGCTGCCAGCGAAAGGTAAAGCGTCGTGCCGTCGAGGTTGAACGAATACCCGGTGGGCATCACAAACGCCACCACGCGGCGCGGCACGCCGATGCTTTCCATTGCCTCCATCGCGCGCGGGAGCGCGGCCTCGCTGCTTGTGGTGGCGAAGGCAATGCTCACCGGCTCGGCCACCGCCTGGATGAAGCGCCGCAGTGGCACCCGCGCCAGCAACGCCACCGGCACCAGTATCAGCAGCACGAACGCCGCCAGCGCCCCGTAGAGGGTAAGCAGCAGTTGCACTGCATTTTTAAGTGGTCCAAAGCCCAGGCTGCCCACCGTGTAGGCCAGCGCCCCGCCCACGCCCAGCGGCGCAAAATACATCACCACGTTGGTGAACTTGAACATTACCTCGCCGAGGCTTTCGCACCAGCCCAACATAGCCTTGCGGTGGTGCAACGGCGTAAGCGACAGCCCGATGGCGAAAATAAGGGCGAAAATTACGACTTGCAGCACCTGCCCTTCGGCGATGGATTTGGCAATGTTTTCGGGGAAGATGTGCAGGATGATATCGGCCGCCGTTTGGGGCGCAGCGGCGGCCAGCTTGTCGGGTTGGGCGGCGCCGGGCGGTAGCTTAATGCCCGCACCCGCCTGGGTTAAGTTGATGGCCGCCAAGCCAATGAAAAGCGCAAACGTCGTCACGACCTCAAAGTAAATCAGGGCCTTGAGGCCCATGCGGCCCACCTGTTTCAGGTCGGCATGGCCGGCAATGCCGACGACGAGCGTGGCAAAAACCAGCGGCGCGATGATGGTTTTGACAAGCCGCAGGAAGATGTCGCTCAGTACTTTGAGGTGCAAGGCCACGGCCGGCGCGTCGTTGCCCAGCTCGATGCCGACGCACATACTCAGCACAATCCAGAGCGTGAGCGAGCGGCGTGGGGCCACGACCACGGCAGCGGCCAGCAGCGTCAGCCAGCGGGCCACCAGCGGCAGCAGGGCGGGGAGTTGGGCCAGGTTTTTTTCCTGGATAAACGTCAGAATGCCAGCGGCTACCAGGAGGAGCAACAGGAGTTGGGTAGCGCGTGATTTCATGGGCTTACAATTTTTTAGCGCGGAGTTTTTTGGGTGAGGGCGGTGTACCACCAAGCTGTGCTGCCACCGGAGGGGTCTCGCGTTGAACGACCGTTTCGGGGCAGCTTGCGCGAGACCCCTCCG
>JANYFQ010000294.1 GCA_025362615.1 Hymenobacter sp.
CGGGCACCGGGCGCGGCCGGGCTTTTCCAAACCGCCAGGCGCACCCGGCCCCCGGCGCTGGCCAGGTGCAGGGTGTCGCCGGTGGCGGGCGCAGCGGCCAGGCTGTCGAGGGCGAAGGCGGCCGTCAGGCTATCGGCGGGGGTCGTCACCGTTACCGGCACCCGAACGGTGTCGGAGAGGGCCAGCGTGGTGGGCGCGGCAGGGGTGCCGTACTTGTCGAGGCACCGCTGGTAACTGACGCACCCCCCGAGCGTCAGCCCCACCAGCACCAAAACGCCTACGGCACCCGTTGCCGAGCCCGGCAGCTTGGGGTCGGGCAACCCGAGCAGGGTCACGCCGATGCCAATCACTACGCCGGCTTCCGCCCAGCTCGTGCCCCGCCCGAGCACGCTGTACAGGCCCGCGCCAATCAGCAGCAGGCCCACGAAGCTGGTGAACCAGCCCTTGGTAAAATTCTTGAATGCAAACACCGCAGTCGTTTTTAGAAGGTGATTTACTGAACCGAGGCCCACCAGGCGCGGGCATCGAAAGAGGGGCAGGCTTTGGTCACGCCCGGAAAATCCCGGTGGCCCAGCACCTGCGCCCCTGGGTGCGCCACCAGCCAGCGGCGGATGATGCGGATTTGCTCCGCCACTTGGGCCGGGGTGCGGTTGTCGGTCGGGTTGCCGTGGGCATCCACGCCCCCGATGTAGCTTACGTGCAAGGCATTCGCATTATGGCCGCGCACCCCGTTGCTGGGCGTGTCGTCATCGAGCAGGCGGCGGCTGACCCCGTTGGGCGGTATCATGATGTGGTAGCCCGGCAGCCGCCAGCCGTTGCCGCCCTGCGCCACGGGCCGCTTCCAGTAGGCCAGGATTTCATCAACCGTCTGGCTTTGGGGGCCAGCCGTGCAGTGCAGCACGATGTAGCGGATGGGGCGCATGGGCAAGGGAACGTAAAAAATTAACCAGGCCCGGCCGGCCCCGTGCCCCGCGTGGGGGGCTGGGCTTCGCATCGCCGCTTCCTGCGGGTCCGGCGCGGGCTGGTGTAAGTGGGGTCAAACTTGGCCCGAAACGATGGCCGCCTGCGAGCGGCGCGTGTAGGGCGCGGCAATGCCATACACCTGGAAACCGGCCACGCTGGAGCGGTTTTCGGGGTCGAGGCTGGCGTCGCGGAAGAACATCTGGGCCGAACCCAGGGCGCGGAAGCAGTCACCGGCCGAGAAGGCCACCGAGGCGGTGGTGTCGCCAGCAGCCGGGGCGGCCCCGAAGGCGCGGCGCGTGAGCGTGCCCAGGTTGTAGACCGGGGCGAACAGGTCCTGGTGCAGCTCGAAGCCGTAGAGCATGGGGGCCAGGCCGCCCGTGCCCACCGTCTGGAAGGCCGTGCTGATGAAGCTGGCCAGCGTCGAAACCAGCAGGTCCGAAGCGTGCTCGTTGCTGAGCACCAGCACCCGGCCGGCCACCGGAATTTTGGCCTTGTCGTAGGCGAACTTGAGGGCAATCAGGTCCTCGGGGCGCAGGCGCTTGCGGCCGGTGCCGTCGTTGGCCCCCGTCGTCACGAGGATGGGCATGGTGGCCGTGGCCGCCTGCGGGGCGATGGTGTAGAGGCCGTGCGCCCCCATCTTCTCTTCCATCGCCAGCTTGTGGTTGGCGATGATGCTGCCCTGCTTGTCGTAGGGGATGGCGTACAACTCGTCAACCGACACGCGGGTGTTGGTGGTGTCGTACTTGAAGAGGGCGACCGGCAGGTCGTTGTCGATGCGCTGGGCCGTCGAGATGGGGTACACCGTGTTGTTAATCAACACGTCGGGGTCGGCCCCCACCTCCGTGAGGTGGATGACGTTGTTGCCCACGAACGAGGACTCGTCCTTGAGCTTGGCCAGCCAGGTGTGCGGGGCGCGAAGCTTGTCGATAAGCATCGCCAAAAAAAGTTCTCTCAGTGCAACGGCCATTGTGCCAGCGGGTAAAAAGTGGAAAAAGCGGGTTGGCGGGGGGCTTTGGTGGGCGGTGGGGCGGGCGGGGCTACTTGCCCCGCGTCGGGTAAGCGTTGCTCACCAGGGTGCGGTACTTGGCCGGGTCTTTCTCGGCCATCATTTTCAGGTCGTCGGGGGCCTTCTCCACGTAGTCTTTCAGCGCCCAGGCCGTGCGGTCGTCGGCCGCGCCAGTGCCGGCGGTGTTGGTGGGCGCGGCGTTGGTGGTATCGGCCTGCACCTGGCCGCTGGCCAGCGTCGGGGCGGGCAGTGCGTCGAGCGTGGCCTTCACGGTGTCGTAGTCGGCCGTGGCCATCTTGATAAAGCCCGCTTCCTGGCCGGCCCCGATTTTCTTCTGGGCCACGGCGTTGCGCACCAGCAGCTCGGCCCGCTCCTTGCCCACCTTTTGCCGCTCCTCAACCAGGTCGGCTTCGGCCTTGTCCTTGGCCAGCTTCATGTGGGCGATGGCGGTTTCTACTTGGGCATCCGAGGCATCGGCGGCCAGGCCCATCGTGGCGATGACAGTGGTTTTGTTCATGGTGGAACGGTTGGGTTGGGTTGAAACTTGAGAAGCCAGCACGGCCTGGTTCAGGACGGCGGGCACATTTTTGACTTTGTAGTGATTGAAAACCTCCGTGATGTCGTCGGGCAGCTCCGAGTCTTCTCCGACGATGCCCGTCACGAAGCCCTTGGCCTTGGCCACTTCCGCCGTCATCCAGGTGGTGACGTCCATCATGGTGCCCACTTCTTCCGGGGTAAGCCCGGTGCGTTTCACGTAGATGGCGATGGCCGACGCCCGGACGTTGGCGTACATCTGCAAGGCCGCGTTCAGCGCCTTGTCGTCGCCGTCCACGTACACGCAGGGGTTGTGAATCATGTACTGGCCGTTGGCCGCCATTTCGATGCCGTCCGAAAACGCGCAAGCGATGGTAGTGCCGGCACTGGCGACCAACGCACCCAGTACACAGGTCTTGCGGCCCGGAAAGGCCACGAGCTGGTTGTATATTTCGTTCGCGTCGAAGAGCGAGCCGCCCGGCGTATTGATATACCCTTTCAGCTCGGTCACGCCCGCCGCCCGCAACTCGGCCAGTTGCCGGGTAAAGTTGGCCGAGTCGTTGGCCCACCAGTTGATTTCACCGATGAACTGAATCTCGGCAAACGTCCCCAGATTGGTGACCCGAAACGGCGCAGGCTTGGATGACAGCTTCGACATAGGACCGCAAAACTGGCAGCTTCGGCCCCAGCTAAAAACATGGCCGTCAATGATTGGTGCTGCCAACACCAATCATTGGTGTTGGGAGCACCAATGATGGGAAATAAGCGGCGGCGGCTGGTGAGCACCTGCCATCTTTGGCCTGGTTAGCACCAGCGGCGGCGACACTTGCCCCCGGTTAAGGTGACAATGCCCCGCACCGCAATGGCCCACACGAAGGACAAAGAGCGCACCCTGGCCCAGGCCCTGTACCTGGCCGGGCACTACACCCAGAAGCAAATTGCGGGCATGGTCGAGGTCACCGAAAAGACCATCGGCGTGTGGGCCGAGGCCGGCCACTGGGACAAGCTGCGGGCCGCCGGCCAGGCCACCGTGGGCCAGGTGGTGGGCAATATGCTCGAAATCCAGCAGGCCCGCACCGCGCAAATTCTGGAAGCCGTGCGCGGCGGCTCAAAGGAAAAGTTCGGCGACGAGATGCTGAAGATGGCCAAGGCCATCGAGCAACTGCAAGGCGACATCGGCCTGAGCACCGTCATCCAGGTGCTGCAAGAGTTCATGGGCTACGTCGGCAACCGCGACCACGCCTTCCGGGGCCAGCTCGCCGACTACCAGTCGCAGTTCCTCAACCAAAAGGCCGGCACCAATGGGTAAGGCCAAGCCCACGCGCAAGCAGGAGCTCGAAGCCCTGCAACGCTACCAGGACCAACTGGCCCACATCAAGGACAGCGCCCGGCCCGACGTGCTGCACAGCGCCGAGGCCAAGGCCGACCGCATCAAGCGGGCGCGGAAGGATTACAACTTCCTGGTGAACTACTACTTCCCGCACTGGGCGAAGGCCGATTGTGCGCCCTTCCACATCAAGAGCGCCGAAGCCGTGCGCCGCGACCCCCAGCACGCCGAAGTGCGTGAGTGGGGCCGGGGCCTGGCCAAGTCCACCCACGGCGACGTGATGACCCCCATCTGGCTGCACCTGTTTTGGGAAGAGCCGATGTGCATGCTACTGGTCGGCAAGAGCCTCTTCGACGCGAAGATTCTGCTCAGCGACCTGCAAGCCGAATTTGAGGCCAACCCCCAGCTCCTGGCCGACTTCGGCGAGCTGCTCGACGCGGGCACCTGGGCCAAGGGCAACTTCCGCACCAAGCGCGGCGGGCGGTTCTTTGCCCTGGGCAAGGGCCAGTCGCCCCGTGGCAAGCGCAACGGCCCCCAACGCCCCAACTTCCTGGTGGTGGACGACGTGGACGACGACGAGGAAATCGGCAACGCCCGCCAGGTGGACAAGTCGGTGCGCTGGGTGCTGCGGGCGCTGCTGCCCGCGATGGGGGCCGAGGGGGGGCGCTTCATGCTGCTCGGCAACCGCATCGGTCCCTACACCATCCTCACCAACCTGGCCGAAAACAAGGAGTTCACCCACAACCGCGTGAACGCCCTGGATGCCACCGGCCAGCCGAGCTGGCCGGCCTACTACACCTTGGCGTTTTACGACCGGATGCGCCGCCGCATCGGCACGGCCGCCTTCGACACCGAGTACCAGAACGACCCGAAGACGGCGGGCAAAATCTTCACCGACGACCACCTGCCCTGGGCACCCGTCAAGCGGCGCCACCACTACGAGCGCATCGTGGGCCAGTGGGATATTGCCTACTCCGAGAGCAAGACCGCCGACACCAACGCCGTGGTGCTGGTGGGCCTGGCGGCCAGCGGCCAGAAGCACCTGTTGGCCGGCTTTTGCCGCCAGTGCAAGATGGAAGACGCCCTGCGCTGGATGTACGACTACCAACTCACGCTGCCCGCTACGGTGGCGGTGGAGTGGTACGCCGAGAGTCAGTTCTGGAACCAGGCCGTGGAGCTGGCCCTGGCCAACGTGGCCCAGGAGTACGGCTGGCGGCTGCCCGTCGTGTTCGACGAGCGCCCCACGGGCAACAAGTACAGCCGCATCCTGCAAATGCTGCCCGCCATGCAGCGCCGCGAGTTCTACGTCAACGAAACCGAAAAGCACAACCCCGACGTGCAACGGGGCCTCGACCAAATCCGGGGCATCGAACCCGGATATTCGGGCCACGACGACTTTCCCGACGCCCTGGCCGCCGCCATCGCCAAGCTCGAGCAAGGCCAGGTGATGAGCGAGAGCGAGCCCGTGCTGGGCCAGCGCCTTCCTTCCTCCCGCGTTTTTTAACCCCCCGCCCATGCTCAATCAACTGCACCTGGCCGACTGCCTGGACCTGCTGCGCCAACTGCCCGACGGCTCCGTGGACTGCATCATCGCCGACCCGCCCTACCATACCACCCAACTGCACTACGACCGCGCCCCGATGGTGGACTGGGCCGCCTGGTGGCGCGAAGCCAACCGCGTGGTGAAGCCCACCGGCACCATTGTGCTGTTTGCCGACGACCTGTTTACCATCGATTTAATCCTGACCAACCGTAAGGAGTACCGCTACCGGCTGGTGTGGGAGAAAACCCGCCGCACCCGTTTTCTAGATGCCAACCGCCGGCCGCTCAAAGCCCACGAAGACATCCTGGTTTTTCAGAGAAAACCGGGGAAAGCAGTATACAACGCTCAGAAAACGGTCGCGGAAAAAACTCAGGGCAACGCGGTCAGAATCACAAAGCAAGTTGGTCATTATCACAAAATGAACGGAAACACTTGGCAAGAGAACGGGGTGCGGCACCCCGGTAGTGTACTTCATTTCGCCAGTGGAAGGCAGCAAGACTCTATACACCCGAACCAAAAGCCCCTCGACCTGCTGCGTTGGCTCGTCCGCTCCTACACCGACCCCGGCCATGTGGTGCTGGACACCTTCGCCGGCAGCGCCACCTCGGCCGTGGCCTGCCTGGCCGAGGGCCGCCAGTACATCTGCGTTGAGCGCGACCCCACCTATTTCACGAAGGCCCAGGCCCGCATCGAAGCCGCCCAGTTGTCAGCGCCCCAAACCGCTTAGCTCATGCTCTACAGCTTCCTCAACTCCGACGACCTCGATGCCGCCATCAAGGACGACCAGCTCACCCAGTTGGTGCGCGACGACCTGGGCCTGGTGGCCGTGGCCGAAGCCACGGCCGTGTCCTGGATGGGCGACTACCTGCGCCAGCGCTTCGACCTGGCCGCCACTTTTCCCGCCATCGGCGAGTGGGCCGCCGGCTACGACTACGGCCCCGCTGAGCGCGTGACGGTGCCCGCGCCGGCGGCCACGCCCGCCGACTACTACACCCGCGACACGCCCACCACCGCCACCGGCTACCTGCCGCTGTATGCCTACAACGACGCGGGCCGCCTCACCAACTACGCCTGGCACCAGGGCCGCTACTACGAAGCTCTTGTCCCCAGCCTGAACGTGGAGCCGGGCACGGCCACCGGCTGGCAAGCAAGTTGGCGCGTGCGCGACCCCCGCGACCCCAAGCTGGTGAGCTTCGCCCTCGACATTGCCTTGTTTCTGCTCTTCAAACGGGTGGCCCCGCGTCGCATTCCCGAGCTGCGGACCGCGCTGTATAACCAGGCCAAGGAGTGGCTGACGCTGGTGCGCGACGGCAACCTCACACCCGACCTGCCCCGCCCCGTCAAAGCTGCCGACAGCAGCGACGAAATACGCTGGGGCAGCAATGTCCCCCGCCAGCAGTACTACTAGGCCCGCCCGCTTCGCCCTTCTAAACGCCATCTAAACGGCCTTGCCGCCCGCCGCGCCCCCGGCCCGGCCCCGACGTTCACCCTCAGCCTTTGCGCCCGCTCATGAGCCTTTTCACTCGCTTTACGAATTTCCTGCTGGCCCGTGTGCCCGACCAGCGCATCCTGGTCGAAAACGCCCTGCGCGGCGGTGCCCCGCGCGACGGGTCGGCCGCTGAGGGCGTGGTGCCCGAGGTCATCGCCCAGCGGGCCACCAGCCTCGGCGAATGGACCAACGCCGTGAACCTGGCCCGCAACCCCTTCGTGCAGAACCGCCGCGACCTCTACCGCGTGTACGACAACGTGCTGCTCGACCTCCAGCTCACCACCCTGCTCGACAAGCGCGTGGAACGGGTGCAGGCCGACAAGTTCAAAATCCTGGGGCCGGACGGCGTGGAGCAGCAGGAGCTGGCCCCGCTGCTCCAGACGATGTGGTTCCGGCAGTACATCCGCTACGTCATCGAGAGCCTGGCCTTCGGGCACAGCCTCATGGAGCTGGCCGACCAGGCCGAAAAGTCCGTTACCCTGAAGCTTGCCAATGGCCGCTCGGTGCAGTATTATCCGCTTCGCTCGCTGAAGCTGGTGCCCCGCACCCACGTCCGCCCCGAAAAGGGCCAGTGGGTGGTGAACGTCTTCGACCAGGCCGGCCCCAGCTTCCGCGACCCCGCCGTCCGCAACTTCTACTTGGAGGCCGGCCAGCCCGACGACCTGGGCCTGCTCTACAAAATCACGCCCGTGGCGCTGGCCAAACGCTACGCCCTGGGCAACTGGGGCGAGTTCAACGACAAGCTGGCCATCCCGTTCCGGTGGGTAGTGATGCCCAACGCCGACGCCAAGCGCGAGCAGCGCCTGGCCCAGATTATGGCCAACATGGGCAGCGCCGGCTGGGGCATCTTCCACCGGGGCGAGGAAATCAACCTGCTCGACGGGGCCAAGGGCGACCCCTACAAGTGTTTCCTGGAGATGATGATGTACTGCGACAAGCAGATGAGCAAGGTCATCAGCGGCGAAACCCTCACCACCGACGAGGGCGCGGGCTCCAAAAGCCAGGGCGTGGTCCACCAGCAGATTGCCGAGTTGAAGCACGAAGCCGACCGCACCTTCATCGAGTACCTCACCAACGAGGAACTGATACCCCGCCTGGTGTGGCTGGGCTACCCGCTGGCCGGCTGCAAGTACGTGCGCGACGACTCGATGGAGATGGCCGCCACCGACCAGATTAAGGTGGACGCCGTGCTGCTCCAGTTCTACAACCTCGACCCGCAGTACATCGCCGACAAGTACGACATTCCCCTGGAGCACATCAAGGGCAAGTCGGCCGAGGAGGTGGTGGACGCGCTGCGCAAGGCC
>JANYFQ010000328.1 GCA_025362615.1 Hymenobacter sp.
CGTGGCCGGGTTGGGCCAGAGCGTGGCCCGCCCCGCCCACGCCCGCGCCTGCTGCGCCGCCGTGGGCCGGCCCCAGGGGTAGAGCGCCTGCGTGGCCGTGCAGCCCAGGTTGTTGGTGAGCGTGAGCCGGACGGCCGTGCCGGGGCCGGGCACCCGCCCCGCCGCGTAGCGGTGGCGCACCGGCCCGCCCGTGGCCCGCTCCAGCACCGTGCCATCGCCCAAATCCCAGCGGTAGCTGACATTTTGGGCGTAGCGCGGCCCGGCCCCGCTCAGTTGCTGCAAAACCAACGAGTCGGGCTGCGGCTGCGCGTAGATGGCGTTGGGCTGCGGCGGGTAGCGGCAGTAGTCGGGCACAAACGGCCCCGCCACGTTGCCGAAACCGGCCGAGAAAAACCGCTGCGTGTGCGGAGCCACGCCGGGGCCGGGGCGGTTGGCCACCTCGGCGGTGCCCCAGGCCAGGAGCGGGTCGCCGGGTTCGTGCAGCAACTGAACGAAGCTGGCTCCTGTGGGGGCGACGGCCAGGGGCACGAACGTGTTGCCCAGCCGCTGCCCCGTAGCCGACACCCGCCCCAGGAAGCCCACCCCGTACACCGACCCGTTGAGGGCGGAACCCGCCAGCCAATACTCGCCCGTTGCCGTCACGCCAATGTCCCCAACCGAAGCGTTGGGGTTGGCGTCCACCCGCACGTCCCACTGCACTTGCCACAACGAGTCGAGCTTGATGAGCCGCTGCATCCGGGGGCTGTTGGGGGGCAACCGCGCCTGCGACTCCAGCAGCACCACCACGCCCTTATCAGCCGTGGGCCGGACCCGCTCGATGCTTTCAAAATCGCCCTCTACCCCCAACCGCTTGGTGCGAATCGTGTCGCCGCCGTGCGTGAACTCGCACAAGCGCCCGTCGAGCGAAAAGTACCCCGACTGCGTGAGCGGCGTGGGCACCAGCGCCCAGCCCGCCGCCACGTAACTGCCGTTGGCTTGCAGGGCCAGGCCCAGGCCCATGGCCGCGTAGGCTGGCAACACCGTGCGCCACTGCAGGCGCCCGTTGTTGTCGAACTTGTCGATGGCTTGCTGTTCCAGGCGACCGGGGCCAGTGGGGTTCACGTACACGTAGGTGTTCGACCCGACCAGGTAGCCATCGGGGGTCCGTAGCATACGGATTTGGCCCCCGGCGTAACTTCGGCCGTTGCGCAGGCCGTTGAAGTTGCGCTGCCACAGCACTTGGCCCTGGGCGCTCATCTTGACCAACGTGTGCTGAAGATTGTTTGGGGGTGGCCCCGTGATGGTATCGACTGCCCCCAACCAGGTAAAGGTGCCGTCGCCGTTGCCGACTACGGAAACCGCTCCCAAACCGGTATTTGATATCAACGTGCCAAGCGAGTCGCCGCGGGCATTGGTGAAGAGAAAATAAGCCCTTTCAGAACCCCGAACCTGGCTGTAAACATTGCCAGCGTGGACGTAGCGGTTGTTCGCAATTTTTGCGGATTCGCCGTAGGGGGTGCCCGTTTCATTGGGGTAGCCGCTCCGGTACGCCTTCTGCCACAACACCGTTTGCCCAAAGCACAACGGACCGACCAGCAGCAGCGCCAAGGAGGAGCTGCATTTTTTGAGCCAATACATAACTTGTCGTGTTTAGCGTTGTACCAACAATCGCTGCGTCTGCACGGGCCGGCCGCCCACCAGCAACGTGCAGGCGTACACGCCTTCGGGCAAAGTTTGCACGGTCAGTTCGGCCTCAGTGCTTCCGGGAAGCATGGACATCTCCCGCACCGTGTGCCCCGTGATAACGGAACGGACGACCAAACGCGCGGCCTGTTTCGCATCGTCAGCATCCAACTGGTATCGCACCACCACCCGCCCGATGGCCGGATTGGGGGTTAATGTCAGGGTTGGGCCTGTAGTTAATGTAAGGCCATGTACGGTCCCACGGGCGCGGATGCCCGCATTGGGATAACCGTCGTAAGGGCAATCGTTACCAGTGCTGGGGTTAAACAGTAGCCCCATCGGGGTTGTCACGTTGACGTTCCGAACAACGAGTGGGTCATAAAAAGGATTTGGATTTCCTATCTGGACGAACCGGTACGTACCATAATCAAACGCCGGGTTGCTCGGGTCGTTCCACACATGGACGATGTTGTTACTCGGGTCGCCGAGGGTAGAGCTGTCGAAGTTGTTCTTCAGCAGCGCGGCGGCTCCATTGCCCCCGATTTGCCCCGTCAGCACCACCGGGGTGTTGGCATCGACGAAAATGCCCCGGGGCTATTGGCCGAGAACAACCCGAGGCTGCCCATTAGAAACGTGTTGCACTGCACTTGGTGTGTAATGGCCGGGCCGCCGCTGCCAGTGCCCGCCCCTACCAGGTGCAGGCCCACCACGCACTGCAAAAAAGTGCTGCCGGTGATGCTGCTGTTGGCTTTCAGGCGCAGGCGCATTCCTTCGTAAAGGCCGTTGCAGTAGTTGTCCGAAAAGCTGACGACCGACGTGGAGGGCGTGGCCGCGCTGGCGCTGAAGCCGACGTGCCGGTACGTGGGCCGGAGGTCGGCGTTGGCACCGAGCACGACCACGCCGCGAAACTGGTTGCCGCTGGGCCGGTACACGCCCGCCCCCTGGGCCAGCACCCCGTAGGCTTCCTGCCGGTCGGCGCCGGGGGCCAGGGCGTAGGCTTGGTCGAGTTGGGGCGGGTTGTCGGTGTTGAGGGCCGGCGTGGGGAGCCGAAAGGTGTTCGCGCTCATTTCCACCTGGCCGGCAAAGGCGGCGTTGGTGTAGGCCCCGGCCACGAATACGTTGGCGAACTGATTGGCCCGCAGCACCGGGGCCGCCGCCCCCGGCCCGACCCAGACCCCGAACATGGCCCGCCGCAACGTGTATGTTGCTGAGCACCACCGGCACGGCGTTGGGCACGGCCCCGGTGGCGTTGGCCACCGAAACGTGCCGCAGGGCAACGGTATATTTGGTGGCCGACACCTCGGCGAAAGGCGGAAAAAAGGCCGCCGGGTCCGAATCGAAAAAGCAGGTGCTGACGGTGCCCGTGCGCGTGGGGTTTTGCAGGCGCAGGCTCTCGTAGTTGTGCAGGAAGTTGGTGCCGGCCACGGCGAAGGCCGCGGGGCTGCCCCCGGTCAGCACCACGCCCGCCGTGGCGTAGCTGATTTCGGCGTTGCGGGCGGGGCTGCCGCCGGCCTGAGTGCTGAAATTGGCCCCGTCCTGCACGTACACTCCGTCCCACATCTGCCCGCAGGCCGCCGTGAGGGTGCCCCCGGCCAGGGCCAGGGTGGTGGCGGCCGTCACGTCGATTCTGGCCCCGGCCGCCACGTTCAGGGTGCAGCCGGCCGGCACCGTGAAGGTGGGGTTGCGCCCGCTGCCCGTCAGCACCAGGTTGCCCGACACGAAGTAACGCTGCCCCGCCACAAACTGAAACGAACCGGAAAACAAGGTGCCCGACAGCGAGACAATGTTCGGCGTTTGGGCCGTGTAGCAGCAGTTCACGAAAACCGTCACCTGGCTCACCACCGGCGGCTGCAGGCCGGGCAGCGTCACGGTGAGGGTATAGGTAGTAGTAGCGGGCGGGGCGACGGTCAGGGCCAGGCTGGTGGCCGCAAACGCGGGGTCGGCGCTCGAAGTCCAGCGGTAAGTGGCCCCCGCCGAGGCGGGCAGGGCCAGCCCGTCGATGGTCAGCGCCCGCGAGGCCCCGCACACGAGTTGAAAGTTGCGGTCCACCACCTGCGGCACCACGGCCAGCAGGGCATCGTCGGCGTAGTAGTAAGCGTGGTCCCAGGCGGGGTCGCCGAAGGGGTTGGCCGTGGCACCGGGCACCTGCGCCGGGTTGGGGCTGGGGTCGAAGCAGCCGATGGTGAAGTACGTTTCGGTGCCGCTGGCCTGAAAAAACCCGCGCACCGGCTGCCAGCCGGCGCGGTCGGTGAGGGTGGCCGCGTAGTCGTTTACAGGGAACACGGCCGCAGTCAGCAGGGCGGGGGTGTTTTCGCCGGGGTAGTAGTTACTCAGGCCAAACCCCAGGCTGGCCACGCGCAGCCGGGCTTTCTCGGCCAGGCTCACGTAGTACTCGGCGTAGTAGGTGCGGTTGGGCAGCAGCGGGGCCGTCAGGGCCGTGGTGGCGTAGCTGCGCCGCTCGATAACGGGTTGGTTCAGGCCGTCGCGGTACACGCCGTAGGCCATAAAGCCCAGGTAGGCGTTGCCGGAGCGGGGGGCCTGCGTACCCTCAAAGTTGTTGGGGACAGCGTAGTAATACACCTGGGCGTTGGGGCTGCCTGTGGCGCAGGCGGCGTAAACATCGCTGCGGGTGTTGTTGGCATCGGTCCACGAGCACACTTTGGTGGTAGCGGTGTTGGCCATATTGCGCGGCTGCGGGCAGCGGCAGTTGATGACGGTTTCGAAATTGGCGTTCGAGAGCAGGTTGCCGGTAGTGGCCGTGGGCGGCGGGCACTCGCCCGGAATCAGGCACGGGTTGGTGGGCGCGGCGGCGGGCACGGGCACCGCCGCGGCGGCACTGAGCCGCAGCGCCTGCGCGGCGGCGGGCCGGCTACCGGACATGGCCAGCACGGCGGCTAAGAGCAGCAACGACTTTCCCCACCGCCGGAAGCTGCGGGGGGGGGGGGGCGAAGAAAAGGAGTAAGTTTTTCAT
>JANYFQ010000474.1 GCA_025362615.1 Hymenobacter sp.
TCGCGGTCGCGCAGCTCGGCCAGGAAGTGGTTGGCAATGCTGGGCTCGGCGCACACAACGTGGACGCGGGCGGTGGGGGCGGAGGCTTCGGAAGGAGTGGGCATGGCGCAGCGTGTGGGTTAGGCGGTGCAAAGAACGCGCGGCAAAGTAAAACTTTGCGCTGCCCGTTCTTTGCACCAGCATTTCCGCATTCGTCTTATGAAGAAAATTGTATTCCTGTTGCTGGCGCTGCTGCCCGCCGCCCCGCTGCTGGCCCAAAACCCCTACACCCAGGGCAGCACCTACGTGCCCCTCAACGAAGACATTTACCGCGTCATCGACCGCTACGCCATCAAGTTCGGCCCCGACTCGCTGAGCGACCCGCACACCAGCAGCCGCCCCTACACCCGCGCCGCCGTGGCCCGCCTGGCCGAGCGGATGCTGAGCCCCGACAGCACGGCCGCACCCGGCGGCAGCCGCTCGCGGGCCGACCGCTTCAACGCCCAATACCTGCTGAAAGACAACTGGGCCAACGCGGCGCGGGGGCAGGAAATGAACGCCAGCGCCCGGCCCGTCCTCAATTATTTCTACCGCCAGCAAACCGACCTCTACAGCGTCGCCACCCCGGATTTTACGCTGCGCGTGAACCCCGTGCTGCTGCTGCAAGGCGGCCTCGACCGGGGCACCAACGCCCTGAGCGGCCTGCGCTACCAGAACACGCGCGGTGTGCAGGTCGAAGGCACCATCGACAAGCGCCTGGGTTTTTACGCCTTCCTCACCGACAACCAGATGGCCGTGCCGGGCTTCGTGCAAGCCCAGATTGTGCGCGACACCATTGTGCCGCACGAGGGCTTCTGGAAGTATTTCAAAGACAAGCCCGACCAGTTCGACTTCTTTTCGGCGCGGGGCTACATCACCTACGCCGCCACCCGGCACATCAACGTGCAGCTCGGGCACGACCGCAATTTCATCAGCAACGGCTACCGCTCGCTCATTCTGTCGGATTACAGCACGCCGTATTTCTTCCTCAAGTTCAACACCCGCGTCTGGAAGCTTAACTACCAGAACCTGTTTGCTGAACTCACGGCCCGCCGCTTCAACACCGACCAGGTGTACCCCAAAAAGTACTTGGCCTTGCACCACCTCAGCCTCGACATCACCAAAAACCTCAACGTCGGGGTGTTCGAGTCGGAAATTTCGGGCGGCCCCGGCCGGGGGCTAGAGCTGCAGTACCTCAACCCGGTCATTTTTTACCGCGCCATCGAGCAGCAGCTCGGCTCGGCTGATAATGCCCTGCTGGGCCTCGACTTCAAATGGAACCTCTTCCACACCGCCCAGCTCTACGGGCAGGTGGTGCTGGACGAATTTAAAATCAGCGAAATCCGCAGCGGCAAGGGCTGGTGGGCCAACAAGCAGGCCGTGCAGCTCGGGGGCAAGTACCTCGACGTGGCCGGCCTGCGCAACCTCGACCTGCAGCTCGAAGTGAATTTCGTGCGCCCCTACACCTACACCCACGACACGTACTACACCGCCTACACCCACTACCAGCAGCCCCTGGCCCACCCGCTGGGCGCCAACCTGACGGAGTTTCTGGGGGTGTTGAGCTACCAGCCCCTGCCCCGGCTCACGCTCGTGGGCAAGGCCATTTACACCGTGCAAGGGCTGGATACGCGCCTCGTCGGCCCGGTGCTGCCCGTCAGCATCCAGAACTACGGCGGCAACCCGCTGTTCTCCTACAACACCCGCGTCCAGGACTTCAACAACCGCACCGGCCAGGGCAACCGCAGCCAGCTCCTGCACCTCGAAGGCACTGCCACCTACCAGCCCCGCCTGAATTTATTCGTCGATGCCAAGCTCATCGTGCGCAAGCAAACGCTGGATGCGCCCACGTACTACGGTTTGGTGAGCGGCACCGAAACCTACGCCACGCTGGCCCTGCGCTGGAACATTGCCCAGCGCGTCAGCAATTAGGTTGGGCGTTGGCGCGGGGCTGTGCCCCGTGCCGCAGTGCTGCGGGTTTCCAGCCCGCACCCCCGGCCGAAATCGTTGTGCAACACCAACGCGGGCCGTTCAACGATTGCAGGCTGAAAGCCTGCGGCACTTGGGCACGGGGCACAGCCCCGCGCCAACCGCCTATCAGTACGCACCGAATGAAAATATACCTCCGCATCCTGCGCTACGCCCGGCCGTTTGCCGATTTCCTGCCGCTGTACCTGCTCTACACGGTGCTGGGCATCTTCTTCAGCATCGGCAACTTCACGCTTATCATTCCGCTGCTGAACGTGCTGTTTGACAAGACGGGCAAGGTGCAGGTGCAGGCCCCGGCGCAGCTGCCCAAATTCGCGCTTTCGCTCGACTACATCACCCACACCTTCAACTACTATTTTGCCCAGGTCATTGCCAGCCACGGCAAGCTGGGGGCGCTCACGTTTGTGTGCGGGGTGCTGGTGGCGTCGGTGTTTTTCAGCAACGTGTTTCGGTACTTGAGCCTGCGGCTGGTGGCGCGGGTGCGGGCGCGGGTCATCCGCAACCTGCGGCGCGATTTGTACCACCGCATCATCGGCTTGCAGCTCGGCTACTTCGCCAGCGAGCGCAAGGGCGACCTTATGTCGCGCTTC
>JANYFQ010000475.1 GCA_025362615.1 Hymenobacter sp.
GCGGTGGGTATTCCGGCCAAAGTCATTAAAATGCTTGACACTCCTCCCGCAGCGCATGGTACCAACGGTTAGCGTCTGCATGATTACCTACCGGCACGAGGCCTTCCTAGGCCAAGCCGTTGAATCGGTGCTGATGCAGCAAACCGACTTCGCCGTGGAACTGGTGATTGGCGAGGATTGTTCGCCGGACGCCACGCGGGCCATTGCCCAGGACTACGAACGGCGCTACCCGGCGCAGGTACGGGTCCTGACGCCGGCCGCCAACCTGGGCATCATGCCCAACCTGATGGCCACGATGGCCGCCTGCACCGGCGAGTTCGTCGCTTTTCTGGAAGGCGACGACTACTGGACCGACCCTACCAAGCTGCAACGGCAGGTGGAGGCGCTGCGGGCCAACACCGATTGCGCCATGTGCTTCCACGATGCCGAAGCCTTCAACGACAGTCCAGGGGGTGATGTGTGGAAGTTCAGCGAAAAATTTGCCCACCTGTCGCCGCCGCCTGACGGCGCTTTTCGTCGGTTCGACCAATTGGATTTGGCTCGGCTGGGCTGGTTCATGCCCAGTGCCTCAATGGTGTTTCGGGCGGCGAGTTTGCCCCGGCCGTTGCCGGCCTGGTTTGCCGGCGTCTTCAGCGGCGACTATTCTTTGCAACTGCTGAGCACCAGCAATGGGCCGGCGCTGTACCTGCCGCGTCTCATGTCGGCCTATCGGCTGCACACGGGCGGCGTTATGCAGGCCACGGCCCAGTCGGTGTACCAGATGCGGCGGCGCATCCACGAAAACCTGGTGTACAAGAAGCTGCTGCCGCGCTCGGTACACGCCAACGCCAACTACCTGCTCTCGCTTTTTTACCTCGACCTCAGCGCCGAAGAAGGCAAGCTGGGCCGGCGCTTGCAGCAGGCGTATTACTACTACAAGGGCCTGACCGTGGACCCCGTAAACTTCAAGCGCCACCTTAAACGCCTGACCGGCAAGCTCGTTGGGGCCGCCGGGCCGGACGCTGCCTGAACAGTCGGGGCAACCGTTGCCAGTAGTATGCTCAACTCCTTCCTGAAATTGTGGCAACGGCTGCTGCCGCCGCCGGCTTCATTTAGCCCCCCGCCCGCCCCGGCCCACCCGACTGTGCAGGGCCACTACACGCTGCCGGCCAACAGCGCCGAGCTGCCCGCCGGGTTGCAGCCGCTGTTTGCCGCGCCGTACCGGCTGGCCCCGGTCCATGTGTTCAGCCTGCACGATGTGTACTTTACGGCGGTGGGGGTGGTGTTCAAAAACCTGCACGTTTTTGGCCCCAGCCTGCCCGACCAGCGGGTGGCCGGGCTGCTCAACCGCTCGTTTTTGTTGAAGCAGTTTGCCCGGCTGCCCGGCGTGCATCACACTACCCAGCCGCGCCTGGTGCTGGCGCACGACCAATGGTCGCAGAATTATTACCACTGGATGATTGACTTGCTGCCCCGGTTGCTGCTGCTGCCCGCCGAGCTGCGGCAATTGCCGCTGGTGCTGCCTAGCTTTGAGGCCGGGCACCTACTGCCCACGCTGCGGGCGCTGGGCTTCGATAATTTTTATCGGCTGCGCGACAACGAGATAGTGTTTGCGAAAGAGCTGCTGCTGCCGGAGCGCACGGCGGTGGGCGCATTTCAGAACCCCGAGCTGCTGCGGCGAGTGCAGCAGCAATTGGTGCAGGCGCTGTGCCCGGCCGCCGGGCCGCCCACCCGGCGCATTTACGCCTCGCGGGCCAGGGCCACCAAGCGCCGCCTGCTCAACGAGCCTGCCCTGGAAGAGCTGTTGCGGGGGCTGGGCTTCGAAATAATTGCCTTCGAGGACATGGACTTTGCCGCCCAGGTGCAGCTCATGCGCGAAACCCAGCTATTTGTGGGCGTTCACGGTGCCAACCTGGTGAATATATTATTCATGCAGCCGGGCAGCGCGGTGGTCGAAATCATGAACACCCAACTCATCAACCTGGTGTACTACCGCATGGCCTCGGCCTTAGAACTGCCGTATTACTTTGTGCCCGCTGAATCGACGCGAGCCCCCGCCGCCGCCGACCCTACGGGTTATGATGCCGACCAGAACGATGCCGACGTACGGGTAGACGTCGGCACGGTAGCCGCGCTGCTGCACCGGCTGTTGTCCGCCGCCAGTTAGGCGAAACGTGCCGCGCGCTGTTCAAACCGCACTGCCTCACTCTCTTTGTTTTCAAGCCATATGATAATTGTCGGAGCCAGCGGCCACGCCGTAGAAGTTTTGCAGTGCCTGCCAGCCCAGGAGTGGGCCACGCTCGTGTTTTACGACGACGTGACGCCCGGTGAGATGGGTAAGCTCCTCAATTACTTCACGGTGCTGCGGACACCCGAGGCCGCCCAGGCGCACCTGGCCAGCGACCCGCGCTTTATCCTGGGCCTGGGCGGCCCGAAGCTGCGCGAACGGCTGGCGGCGCGATTTCGGGGCTGGGGCGGGCGGCTAACCAGCGTGGTGGCCCCTAGCGCCACCCTCGGCCCTTTCGCCGATTTGGGCGATGGCCTGAATGTTATGCAGTATGCCCTTATTTCGCCCACGGCCACGCTGGGCGAAGGGGTGTTGCTCAACGCCGGGGCATCTGTTCACCACGATGCCCATATAGGGCCGTACTGCGAAATATCGCCGGGGGCCCGCGTACTGGGGCGCTGCCAGGTGGGAGCCGGCTGCCAGATTGGGGCACACGCCATCGTCCTGCCTGACTTGGTGCTCGGCGATGGCGCACGGGTAGGAGCGGGGGCGGTGGTAACAAAATCGGTGCCGGCGGGCGCTACCGTTGCCGGGGTACCGGCGCGGCTGCTGGGCTAATGCCGAACTTTGCCGCCACGGGCGGGCTGCTATTCCGCTCTTTTTTCTGCTTATGACTGCTAGTTCCACGGCTTACACGGTGAGTGTCTGCTGCATTACGTACAACCACGCGGCATTTTTGGCTCAAACCATCGAGTCGGTGCTGATGCAGAAAACCGACTTTGCGGTGGAACTGGTGATTGGCGAAGACTGCTCGACGGATACCACCCGCGCCCTGGCCCAGGACTACGAGCGGCGCTACCCCGGCCGGGTGCGGGTGCTGGCCCACGCCCACAACCTAGGCATCATGCCCAATTTGATGGCCACGATGGCCGCCTGCACCGGCGAGTTCGTGGCTTTTCTGGAAGGCGACGACTACTGGACCGACCCCGCCAAGCTGCAACGGCAAGTGGACTTGCTGCGAGCCCGCCCCGACGCGGGCCTCTGCTTCCATGATGCCGAGATTGTGTACGAAGTGGACCCGCCGCGCCCGCCGGCCGTTTTCAGCCAGCACATTGCCCCGCACGCCCTGCCCGCACCCAGCCCGGCGGCGGCCCCGGTGCGCTTCACGCAGGCGGGCCTGGCGCAGGCGGGTTGGATTGTGCCCTCGGCCTCTATGATGTTTCGGGCCAGCAATTTACCCCAACCGCTGCCGGCTTGGTTTGCCGGCGTATTCAGCGGCGACTATACCTTGCAACTTCTCAGTACCCGGCACGGCGCGGCTTATTACCTGCCGCAGCCAATGGCCGGCTACCGCGTTCACGCCGGCAGTGTTACGGTGCAGTCGGCGCAGTCGGAGCGCCGGTTTCAGCAACGCATTTACGAGGCCCGTATGTATCGTCAGCACGTTTTCGGCCCCGAAAACAAAGCCTACGGCGACGTGTACCTGGCCAAGCAGTACCTGGGCTACGCCGAATTTCTGGGGGCTGCCGGGCGCTGGCGCGAACGCCTGCCCTACCTTCTGAAAGGATGGTTGCTGGCCCGGCAGCGCGTGGCGTTGTTTGTGCGCCACCGCCTGGCGCGGGCCTAAACAAACGCTTTTATCAAACTGAAAACCAATTTGCTATGAACCCATTCTTTTCCGTTGTCGTGCCGTGCTACAACCGTGGCCCGCTCCTCGCCGACACGGTGGCCGGCATTCTGCGGCAGCAGGAGACCGACTTTGAGCTGCTGCTCGTGGACGATGGCAGCCGCGACGATACCCTGGCCGTGGCCCAGGGCCTGGCCCGCACCGACCCGCGCATCCGCGTGTTTACGCAGCCCAACGCCGAGCGCGGGGCCGCCCGCAACCACGGCCTGCGCGAAGCCAAAGGGCGTTATGTCAATTTCTTCGACAGCGACGACGAAATGTACCCGCGCCACCTGCTGGCCGTGCGCGAGTACCTGGCCCGGCACGGCGAGGTGGAAGTAGTACACACCGGCTACGAAATTATTGGGGCCGACGGCCGCGTACTGGTCCGCGAAAACGATTTCAGCCGGCCCACCAACGAGGCCCTGATTGACAACAACCACCTGGCCTGCAACACGGTGTTTGTGCGCCGCGACATCGCCCTGGCCAATCCCTTCGAGGAAGACCGCCGCCTGGCCTCGGCCGAAGATTGGGAGCTGTGGCTGCGCCTGGCCAGCGAATATACCTTCCACAGCATCAGCGAATGCACTTTTTGCCTGCGCGAACACGCCGGCCGCAGCCTCAACACCGTGGCCCCGGAGGCGGTGCGGCAGCGCGACGAGCTTTTCGCTAATCTGATGGCCGCCAACGCGGCTTTTCGGCGGCGCTACGCCGGGCAGGTAGCGTACTTTGTGGCCAACCGCTACACCTTCATCACCCTCACGCTGGCGCTGGCCAAAAACCGCCGCCTCGACACCCTGCGCTACCTGGCCAAAGCCCTCCGGGCCGACCCCACCGTGCTGTGGCGGCGGCGGTTTCTGGCTTCGGTAAAGCACTTGTTGTAAATAAAACAGATGCGTTGGCAGTAGCGTAATTTAGTTTTTGGTCATGCGAGAAAAAATTAAGAAAACCCTGAAAAAGCTACTGCCGCTTGTGTTGCTCCGGCAGGTGCAATTGGCAGTGAATAAGGTCCGAATAAAAACAATTGATAAAATACGTTTCCCCGAGCACCATTTTCAACAAACCGATTTTATTATCCGGCGCGACGATTATCCTTTTCGGATTCACACGCCCCAAACGGCGCATCTTGACCCGCGCTTGCGGCAACAATTCGAGCAGGATAACAGCGACTGGACGCAGGATGAATACCTGTTAGTTTACGATGAGCCGTGCATTATCGAGCCGCAGCACGGGTGGGCTATGTCGCTCGAAAACAAGTTGATTTACCCTTCACTGGGATTTAGCCGGGTTCCATACTTACCCAAGCCCGCCAGTAAAATAAAGGCACTCCGTACCGCACCGCTCGAAGAATACGCGGAATTGATATCGTTGCGCGACACGGGAGAAGAAAATTATTATCATTTCTACAACGACGTATTAGCCAAGCTTTTTTTCCTGGAAGAAAAGCTGGAATTGTCGCCAAGTGTACCAATTTTAATCAGTAAAAAACTTTACGAACGGGCGTATTTTCAATATTTTCTGAGTCATCCATATTTGCGCGACCGGAATTGGGTAGTACAGGATACGCAGTACATTCGCAGCCACCGGACTTACTTCTGCAAGCCGCTGACGCATACGCCGCAGTATTATTTCCGCATTCTGGATATGGTGCGCCCCGAAGACCGGCAGGAAACCGGCAGTGAAAACCGGCGCATTTTCATCACACGCAGCCCCAAGCGACTCCGCTTTATAGAGAACAACGCCGAGGTTGCAACGATATGCCAGGAGCTTGGTTTCGAAACGCTTGACTTTGACGAATTGACGCTGCCGCAGCAAATTCGTATCATGCAGCAGGCTCGCTACGTGGTGGGCATTCACGGTGCCGGGTTGGCAAATATGTTGTTTCGGGGGGAGCAGCCGATGGGGTTGTTGGAAATTTATCCACCGGCCATTTATTTCCCCTTTCACTACATTTTGATGGCAAATCAGCTCGGTTTTCAGTACGACGGACTGATTGGACAACCGGGAACGCAGGCTTTTTCGGGTGGTTTTCGGGTAGATACCCACGAATTGAGACAGCGGTTGGAAGCGTTGCTGCAACGCTAATCCGGGTGAATAATTAACACGTATGAAGATGATTTTTAAGTTGTTACAAAGATATTCTTGCAGGCAGTCGACAACGGCGTAGGCAGTTAGTTTTGAGCCGGCAACCCAACGACAATCATCCGATGGATTTTCCAACCGGATTTTCAACCAGCTTTATTTTCAACAAATACTTTTCCGATGCAGAAGCCCACCACCATTGCCCTGGTCATCCCATATTTTGGCAAGTTCCCCGATTACCTGAGTTATTTTTTGGAAACGTGTGCCTTCAATAAAAACATTGATTTTTGGTTTTTCTGCGATAATCCTTGGTCCGGGGCCAAGCACACGGCACCCAATGTCCGGGTGATACCGATGACGCTACTGGAATTTAATGTTCTGGCCACCAACAAACTCGGCGTAGAAGTTGCCTTGGCTAATGCCTACAAACTCTGCGATTTGAAGCCGATGTACGGCCGGGTGTTCGAGGACTATCTGCGTCCGTACCAATTCTGGGGATTTTGCGACGTAGATATTTTATTGGGCGATACGTCAAAAATATTGACTGCAAAGTTGCTCGATGATTTTGACATTATTTCGGCCCATGCACTGTACTTGTCGGGGCCTTTTTCGTTGTTTCGCAACACGCAGCTTGTTAATGACTTATTTCAGAAAAGTGCCGACGTGGGGCGCGTTATAAGTGACCCCCGCGTACTCTTGTTTGACGAGGCCGGCAATGCGCTGCCGCATTTGTGGGCGGGGCACGACATCGCGGACTTCAAAGCCGATATCGAAAGCATGACTCACTTGCTGAAAAACCCGCTCAAGTGTGCGTTGCGGGTCAATTTTGCCGGTTTTATTACCGAGCGGGTGGTGGAGGAACTGACTTGGCAGGCCGGCGAACTGCACGACGAAGCAGGGCGAGAAGTGTTTGTTTTTCATTATATTGTGTACAAAAACCGGTTTGATTTCGGAGTTCTGCCCAACGATTTTAAAGCTGGGCAACCGTTTTATTTCTACAAAAGCGGTTTGCACACCGGGGCTGCCTGGCGCAAGCACTGGCTCCGCTTGGGCAGCTTGCTGCACAACACCACCCGGCGGGCAGTGCGGAAGCTGCGCTCTTACGTCGGCTCACGGTAGCTTTGCGACTGCCACCACGTTTATAGCTCGTATAACTCTATGTCAGACAATAATGTACTGCTGCTGATACCAAACCTGGGTGTGGGCGGGGCACAACGTGTCTTTCACGACCACAGCGTGGAGTTGGCCAAGCATTACCGGGTAACGGAGGCCGTTTTTAACCTTGACGGCGGCAACCAATACCCCAGCACCAACGAACTGGTGAGCCTGGACGTGGCGGGCGGGGGCAGCCCGGTGGACAAGCTGCAAAATTTCTGGCGGCGCGTTACCCGGCTCAGGACCCTGAAAAGCCGGCTCCAAACGGCTGTGTGCATCAGCCATCTGGAGGGGGCCGACTACGTGAATTTGCTCAGCAAAGGGCGCGAGAAAATCATTCTTTGCGTTCACGGCTCCAAGCTGCACGATGCCGAAATTCGGGGGGCGCTGGGTTGGCTGCGGAAAAAAGTACTGATGCCGGCCCTTTACAACCGCGCCGACCGGATTGTGACCGTCAGCCGCGATATCGGCCCGGAGCTTATTGCGGGCTTTGGGGTGAAGCCGGAGAAAATACTGACCATTAACAACTTTTTTGAAGTGGCCCAGGTGGAAGCCCGGAGCCAGGAGGCGCTTTCCGAAGTTGAGGCGGCGGTGTACACTGCCGCGCCGGTGCTGGTAACGTCGGGCCGGCTGGCCCCGCAAAAAAACCAGTCCCCGCTGCTCGACGCGTTTGCGGCCCTGTTGCGGCGGCGGCCCGCCAAGCTGGTGTTCGTTGGCGATGGGGAGTTGCGGGCCGCCCTCACCGACCACGCCCGCGCCCTGGGGCTGCGCGTGTTTGCGGCCTGGGAGGCTGGGGCAGTGCTCACGCCCGAGCACGATGTGTACTTCCTGGGGCTGCAAGCCAACCCGTTTAAGTACCTGCGCCCGGCGGCGGCATTCGTCTTTCCCTCAGCCTGGGAAGGCTTCCCGATGGCGCTGGGGGAGGCCATGATTTGCGGCCTGCCGGTGCTGAGCACCGACTGCCCCACCGGCCCCCGCGAAATGCTGGCCCCGGCCACCACTGCCCCGGCCGTGCCCTTGCGCCACGCCGAGCGCGGCGCTTACGGGCTCCTGTTGCCGATGCTGACGCAGCCGGCATCGCGAGCCGCTGATTTGGTCGTGTGGACCGATGCGCTAGCCAAGCTGCTGGCCGAGCCAGTCGAACGGCTTCGCCTGGGGCAACTGGCCCGCGAGCGAATGCAGGATTTCACGCGCGAGCGTATTTTCGGCCAGTGGGTGCAACTGGTGGAGGAGGTGCGCCGTGGGTAAGTTGCCGTTGCGAGTGCTGGTGGTGGATAATTCCCGCGCTGTAACCGGGGCGCTCAACGCCATGCGCCACGCCACGGGGCCGTTGCAACTAGCTAATGAGCTGCGGTTTGAATACGTGCTACCCGCTGGCAGCGGGGGGCGGGCCGTGCTCGAAGCCGATGGCTACGCGGTGCATGAGCTGCCGTTTGTCGAAATTAGTCGGCGCAAAAAAGACCTGCTTTTGTACGTGCCCATGCTGCTGCTCAACGGTTGGCGGCTGACGCGGCTGGCGCGGCGGCGCGGGGTCAGTATTCTCCACCTGAACGATTTTTATAACCTTACCGGCTACGTAGCCCGGCTGTTGAGCCTGAATCGATTGCGGGTAGTGACGCACGTACGGTTTCTGCCCCAGACGCAGGTGCAGCCGCTGGCCCGCACCTGGCGCTGGCTGGCCGAGACCCTGGCCGAGCGGGTACTGTGCGTGTCGGGAGCAGTGCGGACGTATTTCGGCCCCGCCGCCCACGTGCAAGTGGTGTACGACCCGCTGCCGGGCCGCGAGCGCCACCCCGTGCCCGTGGGGCCAACCCCGCGCCCCGACGGGACAGTCAGGTTGCTCTATCTCAGTAATTTTATGCTGGGCAAGGGGCAAAACCTGGCGCTCGAAGCCTTTGCCGCCGCTTACGAACAGCAGCCCAACCTGCGGCTGCATTTCGCGGGTGGCGACATGGGAATGGAAAAAAACCAACAATTCCGGCAGCAGCTCGAAGCGCGGGCCGCCGCGTTGCGCCTGACGGAAGTGGTGACGTTCGGCGGCTTCGTGGCCGACGTGGAAGCGGCCGTGAAGGCCGCCGACATCGTCCTCAACTTCTCCGAATCCGAGTCGTTTTCCCTGACCTGCCTGGACGCTTTATTCTACGGCATCCCCCTGATTGCTACCGACTGCGGCGGTCCGGCCGAGCTGTTTGAGCACGGCAAGTCGGGGCTGCTGGTGCCCAACCGCGACGTGCCCGCCATGACGGCCGCCCTCCTGGACCTGGCCCCCGACCTGGCCCGACGTGAGCAATTTGCGGTGGCTGGCCGGGCCTATGTGCGGCACAAGTTTCGAGCAGCCGCTACTTTTGAGCAGTTGGGCCAGGTGTATCGGACGACGCTTCGCTCAATTAATTAAGGATGAGGGCGCTTCGCTTAATGGGGAGTTGGTTTAACAACCTTAAATTACTCATTCCTAATTCTTCATTCCTGAAATTCCTCATTAAGCGAAGCGCCCTCATTCCTCACTAAGCAAAGCGTCCCCTTGCCGCCCTTCCTCTCCGTCATCAGCCCGCTTTACCGCGCCGCGCCCACGCTGGCCGAGCTGCTGCGGCGGGTGACAGCCGCCGCAAGTGCCGTGACGGAAAACTACGAAATCGTGCTCGTGGACGACCGCAGCCCTGACGAAACCTGGGGCCTGGCCCAGGCCGCCGCTGCCCGCGACCCGCGCCTGCGGGTGCTGCGCCTGAGCCGCAATTTCGGGCAGCACCGCGCCATCACGGCGGGCCTGGATGCTTGCCGGGGCGAGTGGATAGTGGTGCTGGACTGCGATTTACAAGACCAACCCGAAGCAATGCCCGCCCTGTTAGCCGCTGCCCGCAGTGGCCCCTTCGACTTGGTGCAGGCCCGGCGCATGGGCCGGCAGGATGCCTGGGCCAAGCGCCTGTTGTCGGGGGCTTTTCACCGGTCGTTGTCGTACCTCACGGGTGCCCGGCACGACCCGGCGGTGGGCAACTTTGGCATTTACCACCGCCGGGTGGTGGCGGCCGTGCTGCGGCTCCGCGAAGACATTCGCTACTTCCCGGCGCAGGTGCGCTGGGTGGGTTTCCGGGCCGGTACGCTCGACGTGGCCCACGCCGGGCGGGCAGCGGGCGAAAGCACTTACCGCCTGGGTACATTGCTCGATTTGGCCCTCGACATCATCCTGGCCAACTCCGACAAGCCCATCCGATTGGCCGTGAAAACGGGGCTGGCGGTGGCGGCCGGGGCCTTCGTGCTGGTGCCCGTCACGCTGCTGCGCTACTGGGCCGGGGCCATTACCGAGCCGGGCTACGCGAGCCTTATTTTATCGGTTTGGTTCTTTTCGGGGGTGCTGCTGGCGGGGTTGGGCGTGGTGGGGTTGTACGTGGGCAAGACGTTCGAGCAAACCAAAGAGCGGCCGTTGTACATCGTTGATGAAGAGCTGAATGCCCCGCCCGCCGGGAGTGGGCCATGACGGTGCCAACGCCCGAACGCTTGCCCTGGGACAGCAATTTTCTGGGCTTCCCGGTGGCCCGGCTGCGGGCCACCACCCTCAATGCGGCGGCGTTGAGGACTGTGCTGGCTGCCTGCCGGGCCGCCGACATCCGCCTGCTCTACCTCTCCGCCGACCCCGCCGATGCCGTGACGGCCGCCGCCGCACGAAGCCTCGACCTGCCCCTGGCCGACCACCGGCTTACGTTTGAAAAACCCCTGCCAGGCAATGGCTTACAACCCTTGCCCGCCGGTGATTTCGCCCTGCGCCGCGTGGTGGCCGGGTCGGCGGCGCTCGAAGCCCTGGCGCTGCAAAGCGGCGCGTACTCGCGTTTCCGGCGCGACCCGCGCTTTGCGCCCGACGTGTTTCCGCGCCTCTACGGGCAATGGCTGCGGGCCGCGCTGGCCGGGGCCAACGGGCAGCGCGTGTGGACGGCCGAAGCCGGCGGCGAGGTGCTGGCGTTGCTGGTGAGCCGCGCCGCGCCGCCCGTGTTTACCCTCGAGCTGCTGGCCGTGGCCGTAGCTGCCCGTGGCCAGGGCCTGGGGTGGCAGATGCTGGAAGCATCTCAACGACAGGCTGGTATAGCTGGTTGTAGCAGCCTTCGCCTCGTTACCCAGGCCGACAACCTACCCGCCGACCGCCTCTACCGGCGCTTCGGATTTGCGGTGGTAGGAGAGGAGCATCTGTACCACTGCTGGCTGTAGCTTGGTGGTACGCCGCCCCGCCCGCTCCGTACCTTTGCCCGGCCCAGCCGCCGCGCATGACTTCTTTTATTCCGTTCAACAAACCCCACTTCGTCGGCCCCGAAACCCGCTACATTGAGGAAGCGGTGCGCTCGGGCAAGATTTCGGGCGACGGAATGTTTACCCGGCGGGTTCACGAATTTTACGAGCAGACCCAGGGTTTTGCCAAAGCCCTGCTCACTACGTCCTGCACCGATGCGCTGGAACTCGCTGCCCTGCTGCTCAACATTGGTCCTGGCGATGAGGTAATTGTGCCCGCCTTTACCTTCGTGAGCACCGCCAACGCCTTCGTGCTGCGCGGGGCCAAAATCGTGTTTGCCGACAGCACCGGCCTCAACCCCAACCTCGACGTGGCCGCCGTGGCCGCGCTCCTCACGCCCCGCACCCGCGCCGTGGTGCCGGTGCATTATGCCGGCATAGCCTGCGACCTGGACGCGCTGCTGCCCCTGGCCGCCGCCCACGGCCTGGCCGTGGTTGAAGACGCCGCCCACGCCACCGACGGCTACCACCGCCACCGCCGCCTGGGCAGCCTCGGCACACTGGGCGCGTTTTCGTTTCACGAAACCAAAAACGTGAGCGCCGGCGAAGGTGGAATGCTGGTGGTAAATGACTTAGACTATGCTGTTCGGGCTGAAATCTTGCGCGAGAAAGGCACCAACCGCGCTGCTTTTTTCCGGGGCGAAGTCGATAAGTACAACTGGGTAGATGTGGGCTCCTCGTTTTTGCCTTCTGACATTACGGCGGCCTTTTTGTGGGCGCAGCTCGAAAACCTGGCCGCTATTCAGCAGCGCCGGGTGCAGCTCTGGGCGCAGTACCGCGCCGCCCTCGGGCCGCTGGCGGCACAGGGCGTGGGCCTGCCCGCATTGCCCGACTACGCCACCAACAACGGCCACTTGTTTTACTTGGTGTGCCGCGATTTGGCCGAGCGAACCGTCCTGTTGGCGTCGCTCCGGGCGGCTAACATATTGGCGGTCTTTCACTACCAGGCCCTGCACCGCAGCCCGTACTTTGCCGCCCGCCACGACGGCCGCCCCCTGCCCTGGGCCGACCGCTATTCCGATTGCCTGCTGCGCTTGCCGCTGTTCGTGGACCTGACAGATGCGGAGCAGCAGCGGGTTATTTCAACTGTCCTCACGTTTTACGCTACTCGCTGATTATCAAAGTCATTGCATTGTAGCCTGCGGTGCTGGGTATCAGGTTTTCGGTGTTAGGTGTTAGGTGTTAAAAATTAACAAAACC
>JANYFQ010000418.1 GCA_025362615.1 Hymenobacter sp.
AGCGGGCGGGCGGCAAAAAAGCCGCCCGCCCGCGCCGCCTGCAGCCTCAACCGACTTCCTAAACAGCTTCGATAACTGTTAGCGGTTTGCAAGGCCCTTTCGTTGCTGTGTTCAGCCATCAACTAACCACCAAGCACCAAGCACCGAACAAGCACCTACAAACTCACTCCCCGCCCAACAGCCGCTGCTTCTCCAGCCGCGCCGCGTTTTGCAGCAACTCGCGGGTGTTCATGATTTGCACAGCCTTCCAGCTTTCGCCGACGCGCCGCATTTTCAATTCCACCACCATCGTGGTGTCGTATTTGGGTTGCGTGAGTTCGATGCCCACGAAGGCATTGTCGCCTTCCTCGCGGCTGTATTTGATGCCTTTGAAACGAGTTTCGGGGCTGACAACCTTGCTGGCCAGGCCCGCCAGCGACAGCTTCACCAACCGCTTGGGGGCCTCGGCCCCGGCAGCTTCCAACGAACCCGTTTCGACGTAGCGCTGCACCTCGTTGTGCGCCCCTTTGGCCAGGGCCGGTTTGAGGAAGCGCATGGCCATGCCTACCGCCAGGCTGCCGCCCGGCACCAGCGATGTCACGGCCGAACCCTGGCTCACCACGTCGTCCACGAGGTGCGTGGTGAGGCTGTTCACGTCGACGTATTTTTCAAAGGTGGCCATGTCGTGGTCATCGACGGCTTTGGCGGCCTGGGCCAGCGCCCCTTTCGGCCCGTTCTTTAGGTTTTGAAAGTAGTAGTAGCCGCCCAGCGCCACCGCTGCCAGGATAACCAGAATCAAGAGTTTTTTCATGCGGGCAAAGTTCGGCATTCGCGCCGACTTTTGCTGAGCCAGCAAACGCCCGACGCTCCCCAACCGACCCTATGCCACTACCCGAAATTCACGGCCACCGGGGTTGCCGGGGCTTACTGCCCGAAAACACGCTGCCCGGTTTTCTGCACGCGCTGGCCTTGGGCGTGGATGCGTTGGAGATGGACGTAGTTCTATCTGCCGACGGGCAGGTGGTGGTTTCGCACGAGCCGTGGCTGTCGGCCGCCATCTGCCTTGACCCCACCGGACAGGCCATCAACCCCGCTCGCGAACGCGACTTCAACCTGTTTCGGCTGCCCTACGCCACTATCCGCGCCTGCGACTGCGGGCAGCGAGGGCACCCGGTTTTCCCGCTGCAAAAGTCCCAAACCGGGGCCTTTAAGCCCCTGCTACGCGAGGTGCTGGCCGCCGCTGAAACCAAGCGCTGGCCCGTGCCGCCGCGCTATTCCATTGAGCTAAAAAGCAGCCCGGCGGGCGATGGCGTGTACCACCCGGCCCCAGCCGCATTTGCAGCGGCGGTGCTGGCCGTGCTGCAACTCTTCGAGGCCGCGCTTTGGCGCGTGACCCTGATGAGTTTTGATGCCCGCATCCTCCGGGCCGTGCGGCAGCAAGCACCGCACCTGGCCACCTGCTTGCTCTCGGAAGACGGGCGGCCCTGGCTGGCCAGCATCGCCGGGTTAGGTTTTGTACCGACCACCTTCGGTCCCGATTATCAGTCGGTGCAGCCAGCCGCCGTGCGAGAGTTGCGCCGCCGCCACCCCGGCCTGCGCCTAGTGCCCTGGACGGTGAACGAGCCCGTTGCCATGCGCCGCCTTGCCGCGTTGGGCGTCGATGGCCTCACCACCGACTACCCCGACCGGGCAATGGCCGCGTTGCAATCGCTACGACCGGGGCCACCCACGCCGGGCACCCTGTAACGCTGCGAAAACCCGTTACAGTTTTGGCAACGGAACGCAACAAGTAGATTCGACTTTGATTGTAACAAACGTCGAGCAAGCGTAACAATCCCGCCACAACGCCTCGTTACATTACAAACCATGGCTTTGTAACAAACGGCCGAACAATGCCGTTCGGCCGTTTGGTGTTTCGGCAATTGTGTTACACCTTTGTGCTTTCTACCGCGATATCCCTTTACAATGCCACACCAGGGCCAAATCCTTCAGGAAGCCATTAAAAGCAGCGGTGTTTCGATTACGCATCTCGTGGAAGAGTTGGGTATTACACGCCCGACCATTTATCGTAAGTTTAAAGAGACAACCATCGACTACAACTTTGTAAAACAGGTGGGCGAAATTATCGGACACGATTTCTCCGAAGACTTTACACCGTTACAACAGTCGTCGTTACCATTCGTCCAGTCTGCAACCCGGACACCCGCGTCCGTTACAGTTACACCGCGTGTAACGCAGTCGCAACACGCTGATAATGAAACAGGCAACCAGCTACTGGCATTGCAGACGAAGTACATTACCCTGTTGGAGGCCTACAATGCCCTTTTGTTGAAAGTGTACGGCCCGAAGTAAAACGACTGTTCCACGTGAAACAATTTTGTACCGCCGCGCCAGGGCCAGCAGCGCGAAACGGCATAGAGGGTCTGCTAGAACAGGCCGTGCGGCTGCCGATTGGGCGCGGGCGGGCGGCGAAAAAAGCCGCCCCGCCTGTATCCTCAATCGACTTTCTAAACAGCTTCAGTAGAAAAATTCGTCCGCACCAACTCCAGCTTGCCAAACAACTTTAGAGGATAAAGAAGCTATTTGCCTTTCGCGGCACGGATAATTTTGCTGCCCCACAAGCAGCCGTTTTGCCTCAAAACAGGAGTAAATTTGTGGGAGAGGGGCCACGTTGTTCCTGCGTCAGGAAGCCTCCCCACACCGTGAAAAAACCCAGTTTAAACCCCGCCGCCCGCCGCTCCGACATCGTTCCGATTAAAGAAGGATTGGCCGCTTTGGTCAAAGCCTACCGCCTGCAAGGCAAGCTCAACGAAGTGACGGTGGTAGGCAGTTGGGAGCGCGTGATGGGCAAGGCCGTGGCGCTAAAAACCCAGGAGGTCTATGTCAACAAAGGCCGGCTTTTCGTGCGCCTCAACTCGGCCCCACTAAAGCACGAACTGGTGATGGCCAAAACCCGCGTGGCCGAACTCATCAACGCCGAGGTGGGCGAAGAAGTCATTACGGAGGTGATATTTTTGTAGAGGTGGTACACCGCCCTTATAGCCGTCCCAACCAACTCACACCTGCCGCACGGTGCCGACCTCTACTCGAAACCGGCGAATGTCGCCGCGCACTTGCGCGAGCGCTTCATCGGTACGGGCGAGGTTGGTGTCGGTAAGGAAAACCTGGCCGAAGGTTTCGTTGGCTACCAGTTCCAGCAGGCGGGCGATGCGCTTGTCGTCGAGGCGGTCGAAGATGTCGTCGAGCAGGAGTAAAGGCTTGGCTTTGGGCGCGAGGTCGGTGGGGGCGGGGGTGGCCAGGATTTCAAACTGGGCCAGCTTTAGGGCGATGGCAAACGATTTTTGCTGGCCCTGCGAACCGTGGGTTTTCACGGGCTGCTGGTCCATGAGGAACACGAAATCGTCGCGGTGCGCGCCGGTGGTGGTGCGTTGCAGGGCAAAGTCGCGGCGCTCGTTTTGGCGCAGGAGCTGGGCAAAGTTCTGGCCCACGAGCTGGCTTTTGTGGGTAAGCGAAACAACCTCGCGGCCATCGGCGAGCTGTTGGTAATGGGAAGAAAAGACTGGCTCAAACGCGGTGAGAAAGGCAGCGCGTTGGTCGGATATTTCCTGGCCCAGGGGCGCGAGCTGGTCATCAATGGCGAGCAGGTAGTCGCGGTCGAAGCCGTGGGTGGAGCCGCGCTCGTTAGCCTGCTTGAGCAGGGCGTTGCGCTGCTTGAGCAAGGCGTTGTAAGTGAGGAGCCGCTCCAGAAAATCGTGGTGAAGCTGCGACATCAGGCTGTCGAAGTACCGCCGTCGCTCTTCGCCGCCCTGCCGGATAAGGTCGGTGTCGTAAGGCGAAATGAGGACGGCCGGGTAGCGGCCGATGTGGTCGGCGAGGCGGTCGTAGGGTTGTTTATCGTGGGCGACGATTTTCTTTTGACCCGTTTTGAGGCTGACTTGAATGGTTTCGGTAAGCAGTGTACTGGCATTGCCGGGGCCAGCAGCGGCGGCCCCAGGCGCAGACGCGAATTGCCCCTTCACCACAAAAAAATCGGCCCCCTGCTTAATGTTCTGGCTGTCGAGCGACGTGAGGGCACTTTTGGTGAGCGAGAGGTAGTGAATGGCATCGAGCAGGTTGGTTTTGCCGCTGCCATTATCGCCAAT